>JAFAQO010000351.1 GCA_019246375.1 Mycobacterium sp.
CGATGGGCATCATCTTTCTGGCGCTGATGGCCTACGGTGCCGCCAGCAGGACCGACACGATGCCGCCGTTCTGGGTCATCCTGTCGTGCGCGACCGCAATCGCGCTTGGCACCTACATCGGCGGCTGGCGGGTCATCCGCACGCTGGGCAAGGGTTTGGTGGAGATCGAGTCGCCGCAGGGCATGGCCGCGGAGACGGCGTCGGCGGCGGTCATCCTGTTGTCCAGCCACTTCGGTTATGCGCTGTCCACCACCCATGTCGCGACCGGTTCCATCCTGGGTAGCGGAGTGGGCAAGCCCGGCGGCGAGGTGCGCTGGGGTGTGGCCGGCCGCATGGCAACCGCATGGTTGGTGACCCTGCCCGCGGCGGGCGTCGTGGGGGCGATCACCTACTGGATCGTGCACGACATCGGCGGCTTCGTCGGCATCATCGTCGGGTTCGGTCTGCTGGTGGCCATTTCAGCGGCCATTTACCTGCGGTCGCGTCGGGCTCCCATCAACCACGAGAACGTCAACGACGAGTGGGAGGGCAGCCTCACCGCGGGGGTCGGCGGGCCTGCCGAAGAGGCAGCCGCGACCGTGGCGGCTGCCACCGCCAGTCCCGACGCCGACACGGTCGGAAGGCAGTACCGACCGTGAACGCATGGTTCAACTACATCGCCACCCTCAAGATCCTCGTCTTCGGCCTGCTGCTGGGCGCGCTGCTGCCCGCGCTGTTCGCGGTTGGTGTGCGGGTCAACGCCGAAGGAGCCGGGGTGGGGGTGCACGACGGCGCCGTCGCGCACCGCAATCCGGTGCTGGTGGCGGTCAGCTGGGTGATCTTTGGGCTGGTGTTGGCCCTTGTCATCGTCGGTGTGCTTTTCATCGCACGGGACTTCATCGGCCACCACACGGGTCTGTACATCCTCGGCGCCAAGCGCAAATAACATCAACCTCCTCGTTTATTGCGGGTGGGGGACTGACGGTGTGGAGGGAGGAGCACTGTGAGCAGGTTTCTCGCGAAGATCATCGGGTGGGTGAACACCGGCTACCCCGAAGGGGTTCCGGGGCCCGACCGGGTGCCGCTGCTTGCGTTACTCAAACGACGGCTCACCGACGAAGAGGTCAATGCCGTCGTGCAGGACCTGATAGACCGCGGGAAATTCGAGCCGGTCGATATCGGTGTGCTGATCACCCAGATCACCGAACAGATGCCCTCGGCCGAGGACATCGAGCGGGTTCGGCAGCGGCTGGCCAGCAAGGGGTGGCCTTTGGATGACCCGCGGAACAGCGAGGACGCCGTATAACTAGCCGCCAAGCTGACGGCACGCCCAGATCGACCGATCGCCGAGGCGCTGCTGGACCAGCGGTTGCTGGCCGGGATCGGCAATGTCTATTGCAGCGAACTGTGTTTCGTCAGCGGACATCTGCAGCAGTCCCGGTATCATCGCCCGGCAAGGATTACCTGTTCGACGACCTTATCCGCACGCTGGCACAGCGACCATTGAATTGGCGGCTAGTTCTCACAATCGGTGAGCCGGGGGATCCGACCAACGACGCCACCAACCCTGGCCGCCGTCGCGGCGGTCCATCGACGCCGGCACCATCACTATTACCGCGGTACAGACCGAGCAGGCCGGCAACGGACGTGATATCAATTTCGACCCGCTGGTGCTGCCAGACGGCATCAGCACCTCCGACGATCGCTTCCTTGCCACGAGATCAGCTGTCGACGCGCGCTCCTTCGCGCGGCGCGCCGCGGAGCAAAACGCCCAGCCAGGTCAACGTGTCCCAGGTGCTCAAATGACAGACGAAACCACCACCGCCTCAGCACGTTTCGCCCTCCCGTCCCGGATTCTGCACTGGCTGATGGCGCCGATGGTCATCTCGCAGCTGTTAATCGGCGTGACCATGGTCGCTTCTCTGAGCTATTACCCGCTGCTACTGGCCATCCACCGGCCGTTAGGGGTGTTGATCCTGGCATTCGCCGTGGTGCGCCTGGCGAATCGGCTCACCCACCGGCCGCCGCCGTTTTTGGCCACATGAGTCGCGCCGAACGCCGCATCGCGACGTGGTCGGAATACCTGCTTTACGCCTTGCTGCTCGTCCAGCCCCTGAAAGGGTGGGCCATGCTTTCGGCCGCGAAATTCCCGATCATCCTCCTGGGGCGACTTCATCTGCCCGGCATCGCACCCCACGACATCGATATTTATGCGGTGCTTCGGCAATGCCACAGTGTTTTCGGTTTCCTGCTTTTTCTGACGTTTACCGTTCACGTCTGCGCGGTTCTCTTTCACGCTCTCGTTCTGCGCGATCGGCTTATCGATCGCATGGCACTGTGGTGCGCCAAACCCGCATACTCACAAAAAGACGAAACCTAGGTCTGGCGACCAACTCAAGGCGGCCGCCCGATCCCCTTGGCCGCCAGACGAAATCACCGACGGATAGACACAAATCGAGCAGGGCGCATCCAGGTGCATCGAGGTTTGCCATTTGATGGTCTGAGAATCGGCGGACAACAATGCGATCCGACAAGCTAAGTTCTTAAACTGTGTGGCGGTCGCTCGACGCCGGTCACGAGAGGTGATCGCCAGAGCCTGTGTCGACCTGCACCGCATCGCCGGGATACTTTTCGCCGGTGAGTTCTTCCACCCCGACCTGGGCGACAGCCTGATCGCCGGGTGGAGCGGTCGCGGTGAGCGCGTCGCCCGGCTGCTGCTGGCCGAGCAGCTCATCGTGACCAACCTCGGGAAGGTTCCGATCGCCATCAATCCCGCCGCGCCTCGCCGGCTTTCTCTTGGGCGTTTTATGTGGCGCCGGCGCGGGCTTGCGTACTGCGCGGCGGTGACCGTTGGGCGTCGACCCGGCAGACTCGCCGGCCATCTCGATGGCCTTCTCGGTATACACCCGATAGCCGAAGTTCGTGATGTAGCCATGAATTTCGCGCGTATCAAGATCGCGCATGAACTCCAGTATCTGGCGGCTGAAAACCTGGCCAGGCACCAAGACCGGAAATCCCGGCGGGTAGGGCGTTACGAAGGTCGCCGACACGACGTCGACTCCCCGATCCAGCCGTTCATCAATCTGGTCGCCGGTGAGGTATTCGCAGTTGGTGTCGTCGTAGGAAAGGTAGAACGCTCGGCGAACATCGCCTTCGGACGTCGGCTCGGTTCCGCTGTGATCCAAGAAGGCGGGGTGAAAGCCGCCGAAATCGGGAAGGGGCACCGCACGTTTGGTCAGCCGATCCACCGCACGCTCGAAGTGATCGCGCTCGCCGAGACTCATCTCGGAGATGTCTTGGTCGAGCTCGCGTGCGATGTTGACAAGAACTTCCACCAGGAAAGCGACCGAGCTGCGCGTGGTGCCGATATTGGTCATGAACAGCACGCTGTTGCGCGACGTCTTGTTGATCTGAATTCCGTAGCGGTCCATCAGCTGTTGGCGTTTGAACGTGTCTCCGTCATAACCGGTGCGCCCGATGGACAAGGTGATTCTCGACGGGTCGAGCACGAACTCGTCCTTATCCCAGGCCGCCATCATGTTGCGCAGTCCCGAGCGCAGGGGCTGGTCGATGGCCGACGGCCGAAAGCGCTCGGGGATCAAATCAGAAGTGCGAAGGCAGCTCATGTACTTGCTGAGTAAGGGATGATTATCAATCGCGTCGCGCAGCTGCATCGCGTTTTCAATCTGCCGCTGCACCAGTTCGACGCCTTCCAACGCCACCTGTCGGCGACCGAGGTCCAGAGACGCAAGGATCTGGTAATTGGGTGAGGTCGAGGTGTGCGCCATATATGCCTCGTGGAACGGCTCGGCCACCTTCTGGTCGAAGTCCTGATCGAAGACATGAATCATCGATCCCTGCCGCAGTGCAGTCAGCGTCTTGTGTGTCGACTGGGTGGCATACACCCGCACCCGAGCCCTTGCCGGGTCGGGAATGAGGCGACGGTCCAAAAGAGCATCGTCGCTAGCTACATCGGCGGCGTCGGCAGCCAGATAGTCCTCGAAGCGGCTCATGCATTCACGGTCCTGCAGCCGTTCTCGCAACGCCCGTGCTGACGCCATCGCGGTGCGAGCCCGATAGACCGGGTGAAAACGAGCGAATGCGAACCATGCCTCGTCCCACAAGAACACCAGATC
>JAFAQO010000354.1 GCA_019246375.1 Mycobacterium sp.
CATATGACTCGTGACACGGGGTTGCTGGTGCTGGAAGACGGCCGCATCTTCACCGGGTCGCCGTACGGCGCGGTCGGACAGACGCTCGGTGAAGACGGGTTCTCCACCGGCATGTCGGGTTATCAGGAGACGCTGACCGATCCCAGTTATCACCGCCAGATCGTGGTGGCCACCGCGCCGCAGATCGGCAACACCGGCTGGAACGATGAGGACGCCGAAAGCCGCGACGACAAGATCTGGGTCGCCGGTTACGCGGTGCGTGATCCGTCGCCGCACGCCTCGAACTGGCGGGCCACCGGGACCCTGGAAGACGAACTGGTGCGCCAGCACATCGTCGGAGTCGCCGGCATCGATACCCGGGCCGCGGTGCGTCATCTGCGCAGCCGCGGTTCGATGAAGGCCGGAATCTTCTCCGGCGGGTCGCTCGCCGAACCGGGCGAGCTGGTGGCCCGGGTGCGCGGCCAGCAGCCGATGCTGGGTGCCGATCTGGCCGGCGAGGTCAGCACCCCGGGCGACTATATCGTCGAACCCCAAGGGCCGCAACGGTTTACCGTGGCCGCGATCGACCTCGGCATCAAGACCAACACGCCGCGCAATTTCGCCCGGCGTGGAATCCGCAGCCATGTGCTGCCGTCGTCTGCGACGTTCAAGCGGATCGCCGAGATCAACCCGGACGGCGTGTTCTTGTCCAACGGGCCGGGCGATCCGGCCACCGCCGACCACATCGTGGCGGTGACCCGCGACGTGCTCGGCGCCGGGATTCCGTTGTTCGGCATCTGTTTCGGCAACCAGATCCTGGGCCGCGCGCTGGGCCTGTCGACCTACAAGATGGTGTTCGGTCACCGCGGTATCAACATCCCGGTCGTGGACCACGCGACCGGACGGGTTGCGGTGACCGCACAGAATCACGGCTTCGCTCTGGAAGGTGAGGCGGGTCAGTCCTTCGACACACCGTTCGGGCCGGCGATCGTCAGCCACACCTGCGCCAACGACGGTGTCGTTGAAGGTGTCAAACTCGCAGACGGACGGGCGTTTTCGGTGCAATATCACCCCGAGGCCGCCGCCGGGCCGCACGATGCGGAGTACCTGTTCGACCAGTTCATCGACTTGATGTCAGGGGAGCGACCATGAGCGCGAGCGTGCGTGTTTGCACGGCGACACGCCGGGACTGGAGTACAACTGTGCACGCTCGCGGCCCCGCCGAAGGGGGCCGCTAGTGCCGCGTCGCACCGACTTGCGCCACATCCTGGTGATCGGCTCCGGGCCGATCGTCATCGGGCAGGCGTGCGAATTCGACTACTCGGGCACTCAAGCGTGCCGGGTGCTCAAAGCCGAAGGGCTGCAAGTCAGCCTGGTCAACTCCAACCCGGCCACGATCATGACCGACCCGGAGTACGCCGACTTCACCTACGTCGAACCCATCACCGCGGCATTCGTCGAACGGGTCATCGCCCAGCAGGCGCAACGCGGCAACAAGATCGACGCCCTGCTGGCCACCCTGGGCGGCCAAACCGCGCTCAACACCGCGGTCGCGCTGTACGAGAACGGGGTCCTGGACCGGTACGGCGTCGAGCTGATCGGCGCCGACTTCGACGCCATCCAGCGGGGCGAAGACCGGCAACTGTTCAAAGACATCGTCGCCAAGGTCGGCGGCGAATCGGCCCGCAGCAGGGTCTGTTTCACGATGGAAGAGGTGCGCGAGACCGTCGCCGAGCTGGGGCTGCCGGTGGTGGTGCGGCCGAGCTTCACGATGGGCGGGCTGGGCTCGGGTATGGCACACAGCGCCGACGAGGTGGACCGGATGGCTGGCGCCGGCCTGGCCGCCTCACCCAGCGCAAACGTGTTGATCGAGGAATCCATCTACGGCTGGAAGGAATTCGAGCTCGAGCTGATGCGCGACGGCCACGACAACGTCGTGGTGGTGTGCTCGATCGAAAACGTCGACCCGATGGGCGTGCACACCGGCGACTCGGTCACCGTCGCGCCTGCGATGACGCTGACCGACCGGGAATACCAGCGGATGCGCGACCTGGCGATCGCGATCCTGCGTGAGGTCGGCGTGGACACCGGCGGGTGCAACATCCAGTTCGCGGTCAACCCGCGCGACGGCCGGCTCATCGTCGTCGAGATGAACCCGCGCGTGTCGCGGTCCAGCGCGCTGGCGTCGAAGGCCACCGGCTTTCCGATCGCCAAGATCGCCGCCAAGCTGGCGATCGGCTACACCCTCGACGAGATTCTTAACGACATCACCATGCAGACCCCGGCCTGTTTCGAGCCCACCCTCGACTACGTCGTGGTCAAGGCGCCGCGGTTCGCGTTCGAGAAGTTTGTCGGCGCCGACCCAACGCTGACCACCACGATGAAATCGGTCGGCGAGGCAATGTCGTTGGGCCGCAACTTCGTCAAGGCGCTTGGCAAGGTGATGCGATCACTGGAGACCAGCCGCACCGGCTTTTGGACCAGACGCGACACCCCGGGCGACGTGGACGCCACCCTGGAGCGGCTGCGCACACCATCTGAGGGCCGGCTCTATGACATCGAGCTGGCGCTGCGGCTGGGCGCTTCGGTGGAACAGGTGTCGCGGGCTTCCGGAGTCGACCCATGGTTCGTCGCGCAGATCGCTGAACTTGTGGCGCTGCGCGCCGAGCTGATGGACGCGGCGGTGTTGGATGCGGATTTGCTGCGCCGCTGTAAGTACAGCGGATTGTCCGACCGCCAGATCGCAGCACTGCGACCGGAATTGGCCGGGGAGAACGGTGTGCGGTCGCTACGGGCGCGGCTGGCCATCCACCCGGTGTACAAAACCGTGGACACGTGTGCCGCGGAGTTCGAGGCCAAGACGCCGTATCACTACAGCAGCTATGAGCTCGACCCCGCGGCCGAGACCGAGGTCGCTCCGCAGACCGAGAAGCCCAAGGTGTTGATCCTGGGTTCGGGCCCCAACCGGATCGGGCAGGGCATCGAATTCGACTACAGCTGCGTGCATGCGGCAACCACGTTGTCGCAGGCCGGTTTTGAGACCGTGATGGTCAACTGCAACCCGGAGACGGTGTCCACCGACTACGACACCGCCGACCGGCTGTACTTCGAGCCGCTGACGTTCGAAGACGTTCTGGAGGTGTTCCGCGCCGAAACTGAGTCGGCAACCGGCGGGCCGGGGGTGGTCGGTGTCATTGTGCAACTCGGCGGCCAGACTCCGCTCGGGCTGGCGCAGCGGCTCGCTGACGCCGGAGTTCCGATCGTCGGTACCCCGCCGGAGGCCATCGATCTCGCCGAAGACCGCGGCGCGTTCGGCGATCTGCTCAGCGCGGCGGGACTGCCGGCTCCGCGGTACGGCACCGCGACGACGTTCGCTCAGGCCCGACGGATCGCGGCCGATATCGGCTATCCGGTGTTGGTCCGCCCGTCGTATGTGCTGGGCGGGCGGGGGATGGAGATCGTCTACGACGAGGAGACGCTGCAGGGGTACATCACCCGCGCCACCGAGTTGTCACCCGAACATCCGGTTCTGGTGGATCGCTTCCTCGAGGACGCGATCGAGATCGACGTGGACGCACTGTGTGACGGTGCCGAGGTCTATATCGGCGGCATCATGGAGCAC
>JAFAQO010000367.1 GCA_019246375.1 Mycobacterium sp.
CGAACCGCATGGCTGGCGAATCCTGCGGCCTACATGAATCCCTTGCCGCCTTCCAGCCGCGTCACGGTCACCGGGTCTTCTTCGCCGTCGTAGTACTTCTCGAGCAGCGCGACGAAATCGCGGTTGTCATCTGTTGCGCGGGCGAACAACGTCATCGACGAACGCACCTTGAGATCGTCGGGCGAACCGAAGATTTCGTTGATCGAGCGGCCTTCTACCTGGTTCACCAGCTGGGCGCATTCGTGCAGTCGCGGCCCGAGCACCTCATGGCGTAGATATGCCTGTGCTTCGTCGAGTGCGGAGATCGCATACCGGGCTGCCATCGGGCTGCTGCCAAGCCCGGAGAGCTGCGGGAAGATGAACCAGATCCAGTGAGTGCGTTTGCGGCCGGCGCGCAGTTCATCAAGGACGGTCTGGTAAATCCGAGCCTGCGCGTCGACGAAACGCTGCAAATCGAAGGGGCCGCTTTCGGAATTCATATGACCACCGTGGCACAGTCTCTACGCTAGGGACGATGGCGGTCAAAAGACGGGTTCCGAGGATTCGCGACTTCGCGCCGCTGATCCAGTTCCGCAAACCTCGGCTAGACCGCATTCAACGTCGGCTCGACGACGCACTGACTATCCACGATCTGCGGCGGATCGCCAAGCGGCGCACTCCGAAGGCAGCGTTCGACTACACCGACGGCGCCGCCGAAGACGAGATCTCACTGGATCGCGCCCGGGAAGCCTTCCGCGACATCGAGTTTCACCCGGCGATCCTGCGCGACGTCACCACTGTGCGAACCGGATGGGATGTTCTCGGACAGCCGGTCGCCTGGCCGTTCGCCATCGCCCCGACCGGCTTCACCCGGTTGATGCAGACCGAGGGCGAGATCGCCGGAGCACGGGCAGCGGCGGCGGCCGGCATCCCGTTTTCGTTGTCGACGCTTGGCACAGCCTCGATCGAAGACGTGGCGGTGGCTGTTCCGCAGGCCCGCAAATGGTTTCAGCTGTATATGTGGCGCGAGCGCGACCGGTCGATGGCATTGGTGCGCCGCGCCGCCGACGCCGGCTTCGACACCTTGCTGGTTACGGTCGATGTTCCCGTCGCCGGCGCGCGGCTGCGCGATACCCGCAACGGGATGTCGATCCCGCCGGCGTTGACGCTGCGAACCGTGCTCGACGCCCTGCCCCGTCCGCACTGGTGGTTCGACCTGTTGACCACCCAGCCGTTGGCGTTCGCGTCGCTGGACCGCTGGTCGGGCATCGTCGGCGAATACCTGGATACCATGTTCGACCCCAGCGTCACGTTCGGTGATTTGGGGTGGATCAAGGAGCAATGGCCCGGCAAGCTCGCCGTCAAGGGAATCCAGACGCTCGACGACGCACGCGCCGCCGTCGACCTCGGCGTCGACGGGATCGTGTTGTCCAATCACGGTGGACGCCAACTCGACCGGGCGCCGGTGCCTTTCCATCTGTTGCCCTTGGTCTCCCGCGAGGTGGGCAAGGACGCGGAGATTCTGCTGGACACCGGCATCATGTCCGGCGCCGATATCGTCGCGGCGATCGCCCTCGGCGCGCGGTGCACGCTGATCGGGCGGGCCTACCTGTATGGGCTGATGGCGGGCGGCGAGGCCGGTGTCCGTCGCGCCCTTGAGATTCTGTGCGGCCAGCTGACCCGCACCATGCGCCTGCTCGGTGTCGCTTGCCTCGAGGAGTTATCGCCCAAACATGTGACCCAGCTGCGGCGGTTGGCTCCCGTTACGCCGTCAGCGTGAGCCCGCCCCCCGTCACAGTCGGGTCCACTGGGCGATGTCGTCGGAGAAGTCAGCTAGCACCGCCTCCGTCAACGACGGGCGCGTCTCGCTGATCGCGGTCAGGTAGTCCTTCGTCCTGGCCGGCTCACCGCGGCGAAACTCAATCTCGCGCTCGAACCCGAACTGTGCGCCCTTTCGGGCGGCGAACTCAATATCGGCCGGGGTGAACATCTCGGTGGCTGTGACCAGCGCTTCGACGTCAACGGTTTCGGCAGCCGGGCCAAGATATCGGTTCCAGATTGCGGCCCGCGCGGTCGCGTCCGGAGGTCCGATCGGAACGATGTAGTCGAATCGCCCGGGCCGCAGAAATGCCGAATCCAGCGAACGCACCGAGTTTGTCGCGCAGATCAGCAGCCGTTCATCGCGTTGACGGAATGCGGGGATTAGCTTGAGCAGTTCATTGGTAACGCCGTGGGCTGGATCAGACGGCACACCCGAGCGCGACCCGGCGATTTCCTCGACCTCGTCGATGAAGACCACCACAGCTTCCAGCTCCATCAGAGTGGTGAACGCTTCCCGCAGCGCACTTGCCATGGCGACATCTGGCGCGGCCAGTCGTGACGGGAACAGCTCCATAAACGGCCACCCGAGGCGGCCGGCGACGGCCTTGGCGAAGCTGGTTTTGCCGGTGCCCGGTGGCCCGAACAAGATCACCGCCTTAGGCGGCGACACGCCGTACTGCTGGGCGGCGTCCGGCTCGGTCAGCGGCAGCACGATCCGCCGGTCGATGACCTGCTTTTCGGCTTCCATTCCCGCCATGGCATGCCACAGGCCGCGCGGCATCGCCTGGGCGCCAAGTTCGGCCAGCAATCCGGCGTCGCGTGCGCCGACGGGATCGACCTTCTCGAAGAACGTCAGGTCGGCGCGCTCGTGGTAGCCGGAGTTGCGCAGCGCGGTCGTGCCGGTCGCCTCGGGTGGCAGCAGTGCGCCAATGCGGCGCACCCCGAGTGTGCGCAGCCGCAGTTCAAGCTCGCCGAGCAGGGCGCTGCCGATGCCGCGGTTGCGCCACCGGCTACCCAGTCCGACGATCGAAATCCACGCTCGTTCACCTTGAAATTGGGCCACGGCGATGCCGACCAGCTCGTCGCCGACCACCGCGACCACCGCGGGTTGGCCGGACTTTGCAGCCGACACCACCTCCGAGATCGGAAACACCGGTGGCGGCTCCCCCGGACCGCGGCTGTGGTCCCACACCGAGATGGCCTGGTCCAGGTCGTCGTCATGAAAGTCGCGAAGCCGCCACGGGGGCATGGATACACCCTGCTGTAACGCGATACCGAATCAACCACCCGTTCGGGTACCCACAAGGGTGAACTCGTTCATGCCGCTAGCGCGAGGAGTTGCCGCGCTCTGTCGACTGGCGTCGGGTTGATTTCGCGGCCATCGTTGAGCCCGGCCAAGTCGCGCCACGACCGGATCGCGTGCCGGGTCACCTCGACAATGCGGCTCGCCGTGGTGCCGGCGGCGGCTAGCGCGTGCGCGCGCACGGCATGGGCGGTCACCTCGTCCACCGTTACCCGAAGACGGCTATCGACGAATGTGGTCGACTCGTATGCGGCCCGCACGGCATACCGTCCGGCGCCGTTCAGGCTCGGCTCGATCGCGCGGGCGGCGCGCTCGGCACCGGTCCAATCGGCGATGGCCGGCATGTCGCCCGACGCGGCGGAGCGGTGCAGCTCGGCGATGTCGAGGATCGCTTTAATTGCGGTGATTTTGGCGTATCGCACTACTCCCCAGCCCGGATTCGCCAGCAGCTCTGCCACCCAGGCGTGGACGACAGTGTCAGGGACATCGGCGGTTCCCACCGTCTGCCATCCGAGGTCGAGGGCGAGCACGCTGTTTTCCGGTGACAGATAGCCATCGGGTCCGGCCAGCAAGTCGTTGGACGACTGGACGAGGACGCTCAGCGGGCGGGCCGAGCCCGTCGGGAAGTCGGTGATCTGCGCATCGCCGTTGGTATAGGAAATCACGTTCATCGCGCACCCTTTGCCTGATCCCGGCTGATGAGACCCTTTGGCCAATCTCAGTGGGTGGGTGATGCGGTCGAGGTCCATTTCGTTGGCTCCCTTCGCCTTTCGTTAACCAGTAAGACGGTCGAGAGGCTCTTGCGGTTCACGTCGGTGTGGCGGTGCGGGGAGCGAGTGCGTCTGGCTGTCTTGCTGTAACCGGTTTATATGGTTACAGCTTGCACCCTATGATGAAACCTGTCAAGGTGGTTACATGAACTTTTTTTATGTGAGCGGCCGTCGGTGCCTGGACTTCGCGGGCACTTTGAAGTTTCGACAGAGTGCAGCGCCCGAGGAGCTGTTAACGGAACCTCAATTGCTGTCCGACTGGGCTGTTCAGGGGGGCCTGCTGGATGCCGCCATTGACGTCGCTGATAAGGAACTCGCGGCGGCGATCGCGCTGCGCGAAGCCATCTATCGGACCGTCACCGCCCGACTTGAGCACCGCCGCCCGAAGCCGGCAGACGTCGACCTGCTCAATGAGGGTGCTTGCCAACGCCAGCTCACGCCACGGTTACACCGAACCGGAGCCGCCAGCCGCGAGGGCACCGCATCGCAACTGCTCGCGACCCTGGCCGCGGATGCGCTGGAGCTACTCGCCGGAACCGACATCGAGAGCGTCAAACGTTGTGCACACCTCGGATGCACGCGCCTCTACGTCGACTCATCGCGAGCAAAGAACCGGCACTGGTGCGGGATGGCCACATGCGGCAACCGCGCCAAAGTAAACGCCTTTCGAGCCCGCCAGCGCGCCTCACGGTCCGGCGTCGAGACGCAGGACTCGGGCCAGGCGTAGGAGAACACCTGATTTTTCGGGAACAAACTCGTCGCCACCAAGGTTGAGCGCATCAGGCTTAACCTTGGAGGATTGATGGCTGAAGCCAATTCAGTGCCGGTGTTGTTCATCAGCGACCCGATCGTGTTGCCCGGGATGGTTGTCCCGATTTCCCTCGACGATGCCGCGCGTGCGGCAATCGACGCGGCCCGAGCCAGCGAGTCCGGGAAGCTGCTGATCGCGCCCCGGCTCGACGACCGCTACCCCTCCTACGGGGTACTGGCGTCAATTCTGCAGGTCGGTCGCATTGCCGGCGGGGGTGCCGCCGCGGTCGTCCGCGGTGAGCGCAGGGCTCACATCGGGGCGGGAACCACCGGGCCGGGTGCGGCGCTGTGGGTGGAGGTGACGGAGGTCACCGAGCCAGAACCCAGTAATGAGATCCGTGCCCTGGCCGCCGAGTACAAGAAGCTGCTGCTCGCGATGCTGCAGCGGCGCGAGGCGTGGCAAATTGTGGACGTGGTCAACCGGCTGACCGACCCGTCGGCACTGGCTGATACGTCCGGATACGCGTCGTATCTGACCGACGTGCAGAAGCGCCAACTGCTGGAAACCGAAGATGTGGGCCGTCGCCTCCGTCTGTTGATCGACTGGACCGGCGATCACCTCGCTGAAGTCGAGGTCAACGACAAAATCGCCGAGGACGTGCGAGCCGGCATGGAAAAGCAGCAAAAAGAGTTTTTGCTGCGCCAGCAGCTGGCCGCCATCCGGAAGGAACTCGGCGAAGAGGGCGCCGACGCTGCTGGAAGTTCAGCTGACTACCGGGCCCGGGTCGAAGGCGCCGATCTGCCCGACAAGGTGCGCGAGGCCGCGCTGCGCGAGGTCGGCAAGCTGGAACGCGCCAGCGATCAAAGCCCCGAGGGCGGCTGGATCCGTACCTGGCTGGACACCGTGCTCGACCTGCCCTGGAACACCAAGACCGAGGACTCGACCGACCTCAAGGCCGCCCGGGAAATCCTGGACGCCGACCATCATGGGCTCGAGGACGTCAAGGACCGCATCGTGGAGTACCTGGCGGTGCGGGCTCGTCGCGCACGACGCGGGCTACAGGTGGTTGGCGGCCGCGGCTCCGGTGCGGTGATGGTGCTGGCGGGCCCGCCTGGCGTCGGTAAGACGTCTCTGGGTGAGAGTGTGGCCCGCGCGCTGGGCCGCAAATTCGTCCGGGTCGCGTTGGGCGGTGTGCGCGACGAGGCCGAGATTCGCGGCCACCGGCGCACCTACGTCGGCGCGCTGCCCGGTCGCGTCGTGCGCGCCATCGGCGAAGCCGGGTCGATGAATCCGGTTGTGCTGCTTGACGAGATCGACAAGGTCGGCTCGGACTACCGCGGCGACCCGTCAGCGGCTTTGCTCGAGGTGCTCGACCCCGCGCAGAACCACACCTTCCGCGATCACTACCTGGATCTGGATCTGGACCTGTCGGACGTGATGTTCCTAGCGACCGCCAACGTCATCGAGAACATCCCGTCGGCGCTGCTGGACCGCATGGAGCTGGTGCAGATCGACGGCTACACCGAAGACGACAAAGTGGCCATCGCCCGCGACTTCCTGCTGCCGCGGCAGCGTGAGCGCGCCGGGCTGACCGACGACGAGGTGAGCGTGACCGACGCGGCGCTGCGCGAGATTGCCGCCGACTACACCCGCGAGCCGGGTGTGCGGCAATTCGAGCGGCTGCTGGCCAAGGCGCTGCGCAAGGTCACCACCAAGCTCGCGAGCGAGCCGGCGCCGATCACGGTTGACGAGCCAGATCTGGTCGGCTACCTGGGCCGGCCGCGGTTCACCCCGGAATCGGCTGAACGCACAGCGGTGCCGGGCGTGGCCACCGGCTTGGCGGTGACGGGGCTCGGCGGCGACGTGCTCTACATCGAGGCGGGCTCCACCGACGGCGAGCCGGACCTGCAGCTGACCGGTCAGCTCGGTGACGTGATGAAGGAGTCCGCGCAGATCGCGCTGTCGTATGTGCGCTCGCATGCCGCCGAGTTGGGTGTCGACCCGACGGCGTTGGATCGGCGCATCCACGTGCATGTGCCGGCGGGCGCGATCCCCAAAGATGGCCCGTCGGCGGGTGTGACGATGGTGACGGCGTTGGTGTCGATGGCCACCGGACGTCAGGTCCGCTCGGACGTCGGGATGACCGGCGAGGTGACGTTGAACGGCCGGGTGCTGCCCATCGGCGGGGTCAAGCAGAAGCTGCTGGCCGCCCAGCGGGCCGGGTTGTCGACGGTGTTCATCCCGCAGCGCAACGAGCCCGACCTCGACGACGTGCCTGCCGAGGTGCTCGACGCGCTGGACGTCAAACCGATGACCGACGTCGCCCAGATTGTCGTGCAGGCGCTGGAACCGGCACCGGTGGCGACGGCGGCTGCCTAGCTCATCCCCAACGTAACGCTGGCGTGGTGCTCGGCACCGGGAGTCACGCTGGCCTGACGATCGGCTCTAGTGAATGGACCCGCGCCGACATAAAGCCTTCCATCGCGGGCTCACTGAACCGGTCGCGCAACGCGTCGAGGAGACGGATGAGCTCGTTGATGCGAACACTGAGCTCTGTGGGTTGCTCGGGCAACCGCTGGTTGTAAGCGCCTCGCTGTGCCCCATAACGCGCCATCAGCTTCTCCCGGCGCTGCAATTCAAGAAGTTCGGCGTTCAGAATGCGCTCGAAGAGCCGTGCCTGAGCCGCCTCGGCAGATGTTATGGGGCGCGCCGCGATGTCGGCCCCCGATTCTGGCAATGAGTGGCCGTTGTTGTGGGACCGCGCGCCGGGCCGCCGTCGGTCGGTTACGTCGGAGCGGGGCAAAACCACTGGGCCTGGACCAGAGCGATACACCATCTGAGACTCCCTAGCTTCGGGTTTGTGCGGGTTTAAAGCCGAGACGATGTGCACGTCGGCGGCCAGGTTCGCCGACCTTTCGGGACGCTCGGTCCCGTCGGATGCAGCTTTGCACGCTTCGACCTGTGGGATTAGGTGTACTTTCCCCAGAGAGGTCGTCGCTGAGTCACCATTAGGACACTAGAAATGACCGGAAACGCTGTCAAGATATAACCCGAAAGAAACAGCATGAAATTCGACCAAGCAGCAGGTTACGAATAGAAGACATTACTGGCGATTTCCTGGGAAGTTTTACACCATGGTCGCTATGGACCCAGTGCTGGCCCGGGTTGGACGCTACGTCGTCAACCGGCGCGTTGCGCTGGGCTACAAGTACCGCATTGACCTAGCCAAAGAGCTTCCGATCACCGATCGGACACTGGCCGACATCGAGAACGGGGTACGCGAAGCCAGCCTAGGTACCTACGCCGTCCTGGAAAACAAGCTGGGATGGGTACCGGGCAGCATCGAGGCGGTTAGGGCGGGGCGCGAACCCGTGGAAGCAGATGCAGCGGCTGTGCAGCAACAGCAGCAGCATCAGCGACCGCCGCTGACGACGGCTAACCCGTTGAAGTCGGTGTCGACCGAGGAACTGCTACTGGAGTTGCGCCGCCGCATCATCTGGGACCGTGGTCGATGGGACAGTGGCGAGGGAAGCGTGGGCGCCCTTATTGCGCGCGGCGACGGCAACGAAACGGTCTTCTGAGGTTCCGTCACCTGCGGCAGCACCGATGGTGCGACCGGCCCGGTTTAGGGCCAGTACCGGTGTGTCCACGGGGCGTGGACAATCACCACATGACCGATTTGCAAGGGCTGAAACGGCGCGCGGTAAGTGGCGCGCAACGTGTGGTCGTCAATCCGCTGGCCCGGCGGCTGCCGTTGACGATGATCGAAACGATCGGACGCCAGAGCGGGCAGCCGAGGCGCACTCCGGTCGGCGGCCGGCTGGTTGACAACCAGTTCTGGCTGGTCTCCGAACACGGTGAGCATGCACAGTACGTCCGCAACATCAAGGCCAATCCCGCGGTGCGGGTACGCGTTCACGGCCAGTGGCGCAACGGAACTGCCCATCTGCTGCCGGACGACAACCCGGTCGACCGGCTGCGCGGCCTACCCCGGCTCAACAGCGCACTCGTTCGCGCGATGGGCACTGACCTGCTCACCATCCGGATAGATCTGGACTGAAGTCTGCATGGCGTATGACACCGAACTCGCCGACCGAATCCGCGAGCTGCTGGCAGCACTCCAGGGCGTTGAGGAGAAGCGGAT
>JAFAQO010000369.1 GCA_019246375.1 Mycobacterium sp.
TGTAGCGGTTGCTGTTGTTGTCGTTGACGATCTGCCACAACCGCGCATAGTCGTGGTCGTCGGGCAGCACTGGTCGGGCGGTTACCGCGAATCTCTTCGGTCCAACGTTGACTTCGACTTCGGGGTTGGCCTTCAAGTTGTGGTACCAGCCGGGCGCCCGGGGATCGCCCGCCTTCGACGCCACGATCAGGTAGTCGTCACCGTCTCTGGCGTAGGTGAGGGCAGTAGAGCGGGCCTTCCCGGTCTTGGCGCCGACGGTATGCAACAAGAGACAAGGGAGCCCCATCAACGCCCGATGCCCGATCCAGCCGTTGGTTTTCCGATACACCACGTCGTGCGCCCGCAGCACCGATGGCAGCACGTTTTGCTCTACCCAGGATGAAAGCGGCATCAAACGAGTTTGGCACAGTGCGGCACCCGACGCTCTAGTTCACTCCCCGGGGGGGTCGATCCGTGCCAGCGCTTCCCGTAGGAGCTCTCCGGTGCCCTGCGGGTTGAAGTCGCGGCGCAGCAGCATTCCTTTGGCGAGCGACAGCTTGTCGCCGTTGCGGCGCGGCAGCACGTGCAGGTGGATGTGCGGCACCGACTGGAACGCCGCCGGGCCGTCGTTGAGCGCGATATTGTTCGCGTCGGCCAGTTCCGTCGCCCGGGCGGCCCGCGCGATTCGCTGGCCGATGGTCACCATGTCGGCCACCGTCTCGGGCGGGGTGTCAGTCAGGTCGGTGGTGTGCCGTTTCGGTACCACCACCGTGTGTCCCCGGGTGAACGGACGGATGTCGAGGATGGCGAGGTAGCGGTCGTCTTCGTAGATGCGGACCGCCGGAGCCTCCCCGGCGACGATGCTGCAGAACACGCAGGACATGGGGACACCGTACTGGCTTGCCCGCTGGTGTTGTTTGCCGACCGCGATACGCTGCCGCGGTGGAACCCAGTGGCCCCAGTGATTTAGCCTTCGCCGGTGCAGCCGAGCAGGTGCGGATGCTGGCCGCGGGCACGATCACAGCACCGGCGCTGCTCGAGGTCTACCTGGAGCGGATCGCACGGCTGGACCCGCGATTGCGGTCATGCCGAGTCGTCCTGGCCGACACTGCGCGCGCCGAAGCTGCCGCCGCACAGCGCCGCCTCGATGCCGGTGAGCGGCTGCCATTGCTGGGCGTGCCGATCGCAATCAAAGACGACGTCGACATCGCCGGTCAGACAACGACTTTCGGCACCAGCGCCCACGGCCCGGCGGCAACCCGCGACGCGGAAGTCGTGCAGCGGCTCCGTGACGCCGGCGCGGTGATCATCGGCAAGACGGCGGTGCCGGAGCTGATGATGCTGCCCTACACCGAGTCGGTCACCTACGGCGCGACGTGCAACCCGTGGGACACCTCGCGCACACCGGGTGGCAGCAGCGGTGGCAGCGCCGCGGCGGTGGCAGCGGGTCTGGCCCCGCTGGCGCTGGGCTCCGACGGCGGCGGCTCGATCCGCATCCCGTCAAGCTGGTGCGGTGTGTTCGGTCTGAAACCGCAACGCGATCGAATCTCGCTGACACCCCATGACGGCGCGTGGTGCGGCCTGAGCGTCAACGGCCCGATCGCGCGTTCGGTAACCGACGCGGCGTTGTTTCTGGACGCGACAACGACGGTGTTGGGCCCGGATGGGAGATTCGTCGACGCGGCCGCGCGAAGTCCCGGACGACTGCGAATCGCCCTGAGCACCAAGGCGCCACCGCCACTGGTAGTGAGGTGCGGCAAAGCGCAGCGGGCCGCGGTCGACCAAGCGGGCGCGCTGCTTCGCGACCTCGGCCACGACGTCGCCGCCCGCGACCCCGACTATCCGCCGACGGCAATCTTCGGCCACTACCTGCCGCGCTACCTTCGCGGCATCTACGACGACGTGCGCACATTGCCGCACCTCGAGCGGCTAGAGGCACGCACCCGCGCCATGGCGCGGATCGGAAGACTGATTTCGGACCGGCGGCTGGCAGCTTTGCGCGCCGGGGATCCGCGGGTGGTCGACCGGATTCAGTCGATCTTCGATGACGTCGATGTCCTCGTCACTCCCGGCACCGCAACTGGTCCGCCCCGTATCGGCGCCTACCAACGCCGTGGCGCGGTGTCGAGCTTGCTCATGGTTGCCGCTCTGGTTCCGTATTTCGAAGCCTGGAACCTGACGGGCCAGCCCGCCGCCGCGGTGCCATGGGGATTCGACGGCGACGGCCTGCCGGTGTCCGTGCAGCTGGTCGGCAGGCCCTACGCCGAGGCGACGTTGCTGGCGCTCGGCGCGCAAATCGAAGCGGCGAGACCGTGGGCGCACCGGCGCCCACCGGTGTCATGATCGCGAAATGACTCGCCAGGCAGCCAATTTCTCCCCCGGCGGCATGGCCCGGGCCGGGCTGGTCGACGGCAGCTGCTGAAAGCGGATCGGCCGGTCGAAGCCGACCAGTCTGCGGAACACCGTGCAGCCAAGGCGGCCGTTGAAGTACACCCGGGCGATACCCGGGTAGTCAGCGAACAATGCGTCGAAGTCGTTGACCACCAAGCTCTTCGGCTCGATGTCGGAATCCGAACTGCCCCGGCGTCGGCATTTGTGCAGCACATCCCACAGCGCTACCCCGTGCGATTGCAATGCCGCCAGCCGGTTTTCGTAGGGTGTTCTCGCGTCGAAACCAAGGAGCTCACCGGTGATCGGCCAGAACGCATTTCGCGGATTGGCATAGTACTGCTGCATCGTTAGTGATTGAACGCTGGGAAACGAGCCCAGGATCAGCAGCCGGGCATTGTCGTCGACAACCGGCGGGAATCCTTCGAGAAGCGGTGTGATCATCAGCTCACATAATCGCGCACCGGCGTTATACGTTGGCGACGTGGACGCCCCAGGCATGGAAGGTCTGCTCGACGGTTTGGAGGGCGCCGCGCGCGACGAACGCGCTGAGCTCATCGAGTGGCTGCTTGAGCAAGGCATCACTGCCGAGGAAATCCGTGGCTCGATCACTCCAGGGCTGTTGCCCGCCCGCCGGCTGATGGGCGACGACGGCACCTATGTCTCGGCCCGCGAAATCAGCGAATCCGCCGGCATGGACCTGGATCTGCTGCAGCGCGTGCAACGCGCCGTCGGGCTGGCCAGGATCGACGATCCGGACGCGGTCGTGCACATGCGGGCCGATGGCGCCGCCACCGCACATGCGCAGCGGTTTGTCGAAGTGGGGATTCATCCCGACCATGTGGTGCAGGTCGTTCGCGTCCTCGCCGAAGGGCTTTCGCATGCCGCCGAGGTGATGCGGTTCACCGCGTTGGCGGCCATCCTGGAACCGGGTGTGACGGAGCTGGAAATCGCCAAGCGGTCCCAAGCGCTGTCGAGGCAGATCGCGCCGCGGCTGGGGCCGATGATCGAGGCCATGCTGTTCATGCAGCTGCGGCATTCGATGGAGACCGAGGCCGTCAACGCCAGCGAGCGAGCCGCGGGTGCGCCGTTGCCTGGCGCGCGGCAGGTCACGGTCGCGTTCGCCGACCTGGTCGGCTTCACCCGGCTGGGTGAGGCGGTGCCGGCCGAGGAACTGGTGCAGCTTGCCGAGCGGCTGGCCGATCTCGCCCGGGACGTGGCCGTCCCGCCAGTGCGGTTGGTCAAAACGATCGGCGACGCGGTGATGTTCGTCTGCGTCGACCCGGAGCCGCTGCTGGACGCCGTCCTCAAGCTGGTAGAGGTTACCGACACCGACAATGACTTTCCGCGGCTGCGGGCCGGCATTGCCGCCGGACCCGCGGTAAGCCGGGCCGGCGACTGGTTCGGTAGTCCGGTGAACGTGGCAAGCCGGGTGACCGGCGTGGCGCGGCCCGGTGCCGTCGTCGTCGCCGAGTCGGTGCGCGAGGCGGTCGGCGATGCAGGCGGATTCAGCTGGTCTTTCGTCGGGCCGCGACACCTCAAAGGCATCAAAGGAGAAGTCAAGCTGTTTCGCGTCCGGCGCGGGGAGAGCACCGACGAGACTTAGCCGAGCGGCCCCGACATAAGTGGGCAGGTCCGGAGGACACCTGGGGGCGTCTCACACTATCCAGCGCGGCCGGCTTTCACCCCTTCTACCGGCACTTCGGATCAGTCACTTCCGGACCTGCTTCGCTCTTAAAGCTACAACGTCGGACGCTTCGTATCAATGGTTTTCGCCGTTACGGCCGCCTTCTGATCGCGGCTGTCGCCATCGCGCTGGCGCCCCGCCACGCTCCGCTGAGAAGCCGACGCATGTTCGCTTCCGGAGAACGCTATACCGCCGCCGATGTAATGATGTAATGATGTAATCATGAAGCATTACCACCACACACCTGGGCGGCGCTATGGCCGACCCGGCGGCTGGCAGCAGGCGCAACAACCAGATGCCGGCGACGCGGCGGACTGGTTTGCCGGCCGCTTGCCCGATACCTGGTTCGACGGCGATCCGACGGTCGTCATCGACCGCGAGGAAATCACGGTCATCGGTAAGCTGCCCGAACCACAGAATTCGGAAAAAGAAGAAAGCGAGGCCCGCGCGTCGGGCCGCGTGTCACGGTTCCGCGAGGAAACCCGACCCGAGCGAATGGCGATCGCCGACGAGGCGCAGGACCGCTACGGCCGCAAGGTTTCCTGGGGCGTCGAGGTCGGCGGCGAGCGAACCCTGTTCACCCACATCGCGGTACCGGTCATGACGCGCTTGAAGCAGCCGGAGCGCCAAGTGCTCGACACGCTGGTCGACGCCGGCGTCGCGCGCTCACGCTCGGACGCCCTCGCGTGGGCGGTGAGGTTGGTGGGCGAGCACACCGAGGAATGGCTGGCTAAATTGCGCTCTGCCATGTCGGCGGTCGACGACCTGCGCGCCGAGGGCCCCGAGCTGTAAGCAAGCCTGATCGGCCCGCATCGATAACGCCGCTAATGCGGCGCCAAGACGCTATTACGTAATTTGGGTGGTCATTGAACCAGCCGCCGAAGCAGCCCGCCCACCGCGTGCGAGTCCAACGTGATGGGATGTTGCCATGGCTGTCGGGTTTTCCAGCGCGCGCGTCCCAATGTGCGTGGAAAGGTTCGGCGGACTGAGTCAACTGCCAGTGCAGCGGTGATTACAGTGTCAACTTTGGAAAAGCCGCGCCTGCTGTTCGTGCACGCCCATCCCGACGACGAATGCCTCACGACGGGGGGCACCATCGCCCACTATGTCGCCCGGGAGGCGGAGGTTCGCGTCGTCACTTGCACGCTCGGCGAAGAAGGCGAAGTCATCGGCGAGCGTTATGCCTTGCTCGCGGCTGATTACGCCGACCAGCTCGGTGGATACCGCATCGGCGAACTGGCCAAAGCATTAAACGCGCTCGGCGTCGACGAACCGATTTTCCTCGGTGGTACCGGCCGCTGGCGTGACTCCGGCATGTCCGGCACCTCGCGGGGACGTCACACCGCGTTCGTCGACGCGGGGGAAGACGCCGTCCAGGAGTTGGTCGCGATCATCGACGAGATGCGTCCGCATGTTGTCGTGACTTATGACGCGAAGGGTGGCTACGGCCATCCCGACCATGTGCAGACTCACCATGTAGCCGCAGCCGCCATCGCCGCGGCGGAATGGCAAGTGCCCAAAGTCTATTGGACCGTCCTAGCATCCAACGCACTGCGCACCGGCCTGAACGCTTTGAGCGACGTCCCAACCGGTTGGATCAAAGTGCCCGACATCACCGAGTCGCAGCCCAGCTATGCCGACCGCGATATTGATGCGGTAATCGATGTCGGAGAGCAGCTTCAGGCCAAGACCGCAGCCCTTGCCGCCCATGCCACTCAGGTCGCCCTGGCACCTGATCGCCGCTGCTTTGTGCTGTCGAACAACATCGTGCTGCCGATACTGGCTGAAGAGCATTACATCCTCGCGACAGGCAGCGCCGGACCGCGGGACGGCCGTGGCTGGGAAACCGACCTGCTGGCAGGGCTTGACCTGCACTGGCTGCCTGCCGCGCTCGGCGACATCGCATCCCGAAAGTGCTGAAACGCAAATTCGGCAGCGATTCAACGCGGCGAGAACGGACTTAGGCCCGCGTCATCGCATAGTAGGCACCACGTCGCGTCATCAGCTCAGTGTGGTTGCCCTGCTCGATAATCCGCCCGGCCTTCATCACCAGAATGTGGTCGGCATCCCGAATCGTTGAAAGACGATGAGCGATAATGAAACTCGTCCGATCACGACGAAGCGCATGGGTGGCTTGCGCAATCAGCGCCTCGGTTCGGCTATCCACCGAACTGGTTGCCTCGTCGAGGATCAACAGTTGCGGGCGGGCGAGAAACGCGCGCGCGATGGTGATCAGCTGCTTCTCGCCGGCACTGATGTTGCCGCCGTCATCCCTCACCCGGGTGTGGTAACCGTCCGGCAGCGTCTGGACGAACCGGTCAACGTAAGCCGACTTGGCGGCCTGCACCACTTCTTCTTCGCTGGATCCGGGGCGTCCGTAGGCGATGTTCTCCGCAATTGTTCCGCCGAAGAGCCAGGTGTCTTGGAGCACCATGCCGATGCGGGAACGCAGCCAATGTCGGCTGACCGACGCAATGTCGACGCCATCGATGAGGATCCGGCCGGAGTCGACATCGTAGAACCGCATGAGCAGGTTCACCAATGTGGTCTTGCCGGCGCCGGTTGGCCCGACGAACGCGATGGTGCTGCCCGGTTCCGCCACCAGTGACAGATCTTCGATGACCGGAGTGCCGGGCCGATAGGCGAAGTTCACGTGTTGGAACTCGACGCGCCCGCTCGTGACCGATGGCGGGTTCTGGCCGTTGAGCGACGGCGGCTGCACTTCGCGGTCCGGCGGCTCTTCGGGTTCGTCCAGCAGGTTGAACACCCGTTCGGCGCTGGCCACCCCCGACTGCAGCACGTTGTACATGGCCGCCACCTGAGATATTGGCGAGATGAACTGCCGCACATACTGAATGAACGCCTGGATGCTGCCCACCGTGATCTGCCCGGTCGCCACCTGCAGGCCACCGACAACCGCCACCACGACATAGCTGAGGTTGCCGATGAACATCGTCGCCGGTGACACCAGGCCGGAAATGAACTGTGCGCCAA
>JAFAQO010000327.1 GCA_019246375.1 Mycobacterium sp.
GGCGTGGGCATGGCCGCGATGCTGACAGCGCTGGCCCACAACGACGTCCGCGTTGTCGCGATCGATCAACTGCCGCAGAAGTTGGCGAGCGCCCGGACGCTTGGCGCGCACGCAACTTATACACCGCAGGGGGCCACCGAAGGCGGCGTCAAGGGCGCGGTAGTGGTCGAAGCCGTTGGCCATCCCGCCGCGCTGCAGACCGCAATCGAGCTGACCGCCCCCGGCGGACGGACGATCACCGTTGGGCTGCCGCCGCCGGATGCGCGAATCACCTTGTCGCCGTTGGGATTGGTCGCCGAAGGACGGTCGTTGATCGGCAGTTACCTCGGTTCGGCAGTGCCAAGTCGTGATATTCCCCGGTTCGTGGAGATGTGGCGGTCGGGCCGGTTGCCAGTCGAGTCCCTGGTGTCGTCCAGAATTGAGTTGGACGACATCAATGCCGCGATGGACCGCCTCGCCGAGGGCACCGCGGTGCGTCAGCTGATCATGTTCGACGGCGGGTAGCAAACCGTGATTCACACTCAGCGGTCCCCCTGGTCATGACGTACGGCGTGCCTCCAGCTCGGCGAGAACTTCGTCGGTGTGCTCGCCCAGCCGCGGCGCGGTGGACCGCGGCGCCCACGGCGTGCCGTGGAAATCTGCCGGGGTCGCGACCATCGCGACGGCTGCCTCGCCGTCGGGCACATCGACTATGCCGCCCGCGGCCTGAAACTGTTCGTCAGCCACGACATCCTCGATCGTGTTGATCGGAGACCAGAAGAAATCCGGTTCGCTTGCGAAGACTTCGGCCCATTCGTCGAGTGGCTTGGTCGAAAAAACCTCGTCTAATTGGGCGATCAATTCAACGGCGTTGGCCGCCCGCGACCGCGCGTCCGAGAAGCGTGGATCGGTCAGCCACTCGGGGCGGCCCACAGCGCGGCAGAGCGCCGGCCAGTGCCGGTTGCCTTGCAGCCCCACGATCCAGAACCGCCGTCCGTCCCCGGCGGTGTAGTTGTTCATGCACGGGTTGCCCATTGACTCGCGCTGCCCGATGGCGATGGGATGGCCGGTCATCAGGTAGGTGTTCAGGTCGAAGCCCACGGTGTAGGCGCCCTGCCGATACAGCGACGTGGTCACCTGCTGCCCCCTTCCGGTTCGGTCGCGGGCCAGCAGCGCCGCGCAGATCGCCGCCGCCAACGTCATGGCGGCCATGTGATCGCCCATGCCGCCGCGTTGAAACGGCGGCGTGTCACCGGGACGGGTAAGCAGATGAGCCACTCCAGCGCGCGACCAGAACGCGGCGACGTCGTAGGCGGCGCGATCGGCATCGGGCCCGGTTTCGCCGTACCCGGTGATCAACCCGTAGACGAGACGGGGGTTGTCGGCAGCCACCGACTCGAAGTCCAATCCGAGGCGTTGCAATGCTCCGGGTCGGATGTTCGTCACGAAAACGTCGGCCGCACTGAGCAATTCGAGTGCAGAGCGGCGGCCCTCTTCGGCGGCCACATCCAGAACAACGCTTCGCTTGGAGCGGTTGTCCAGTTCGAAAGGCGGGTTTGTCTCCGGGTCGAGGCCCAACATCCGGCCGAACATGCGTCCGGGATCGCCCGTCGGCGGCTCGATCTTGACCACGTCCGCGCCCCAGTCGGCGAGGATGGCGGCCGCCGCCGGGGCCGCGACCCACACACCGAGCTCTATGACTTTGACGCCCTCCAGTGGTCCGGGCATGCTCAGCATCCTCCCGTCGGCTCCGCTTCAGCCACACACCATGCCACGAAAATCCCCGGAATACTTTTTACAGTTGCGGGCCGATTTGTAACCTGGGTGAGTCTGTGGAAGGTGGTGGTGAAGGTGAGTCTGGTCGCCGGACGCGGTCCACTCAGCAATGATCCCGCCGGATGGTTCGCTCCCCCGCTGCCTTCCGAGCTGGTCTATGTCGAACCGCATCCGCGGCGCGTCCAGGCTTTGCGCGGGGGGCACTCGGTGATCGACACCGAGCGGGCGTTGCTGGTGCACCGGCGAAATCGTCCGCTGTCCTATGCATTTCCCGCCGAGGAGGTGCGGGCCCTTCCGAGCGAGCCGGTTGCGGAGGCACCCGGATTCGTGCATGTGCCGTGGGACGCGGTCGATATCTGGCTGGAAGAGGGCCGGAAGCTCGTGCAATACCCGCCCAACCCCTATCACCGGGTCGACTGCCGCCCGACGAAGCGGCGTCTGCGGGTCGAGGTCGCCGGCACCACGCTGGTGGACACCGACGACACCGTGATCCTTTTCGAGACGGCGTTGGAACCTCGCCTCTACGTCGATCCGTCGCACGTGCGCACCGACCTGCTGAGGCAGACCGACACGTCGAGCTACTGCAATTACAAAGGTGTGGCGACGTATTGGTCGGTCGTAGTCGGTGACACCGTCATCACAGACGCGGCGTGGAGCTATCCCGATCCGCCACCGGAAAGCTTGCCCATCAAGGGATTTCTGAGCTTCGACGCCACCCGTGCCGACATCGTCGCCGAGCTGCCCGCCTCCGCTGCGTCTCAGGACACTGTCGGCGGCGAATAGTCCGGGCGGCCCAGTGTCAACATGTGCTGGGCGATCATGTTGCGGAACACCTCCAGGGTGCCGCCGTAGATACCGGTCGGCGACGCCAACCGGAAGAGGTACTCCGCGGCGCCGTCGTCCGCGGCACCAGGGGCGCCGGTCGCCAGTGCCGACGGTGCGCCGAGTATGTCCATCAAATCCGGTGCGATATCGCGCATGGTTTGCGCAATCGCCACCCGCCCAAGGGATCCCGGGCTGCTCAGGGCCGCTTCGGTTTTGGCGATGCTGCGGCCCAGCCGGTATGCCACCGACTCGTCGTTGAGCGGGCGGCGGCCATCGGGACCCGCTTGGGCTGCCAGTGCCGCCACCTTGTCGACCGTCTCGGCCATCAGTGTGCCGTGTCCGGCCATCGCCGCGATGTCCTGCAAACCACCGGCATCGCGTTCGATCGTGCCGTGCTCGACGTTGAGCGCCTCCCGC
>JAFAQO010000461.1 GCA_019246375.1 Mycobacterium sp.
TGCCGCACTTCCAGGGCCAGGCGCAACCGACACTCGATGCCGCTGCGCGAGCCGGCGAAGTGCGCGAAGGCCTCGCGCAAACCCAATTGCAGGCCATCGACCACATGGTCAAGAAATATCAGGACGAAGTCGGTCCGAAGTAGCGAAACCTGTTGACGGACTGCCAATTACAGTAGACCCCCGCGGTGATGACCGAGTCGAACTAAAGTGATGGTTCATGGCGACCGCGTCGAATTCATGGGGCGAGGAGTTGTCACGGCGGACGCATAGTCTTTACAAGCGAAATCAGCTGCTCAGCCGTAGGCGGGCACGACGAATGAGCCGTCGCTTCGCCGAAGTCGGCGTTGGAATCCCGGCAGCACGCCTGCAGCAAATAGCGGCTGGAGCGCCCTTCGCTTCAGACGAGCTGGTCGATGTTAATTTCGCGCTGTGCGCGACTGAAATCAAGCGCCAGGAGCGCCGCGCCAAGTTGAAGCGTAGCCAACGCCGCGCCACCCAATGGCTCATAGTCGCGGGACTGGTCCTTGCAGCACTGAACCTGCTTTTGTGCATGGCCTACGTCTTCATCAGCCTGGCCCTGCACGAGTCGGCGCTCTAGCGGTCCGACGACATCTCCGACTGGTCGCTGTCTTTCACGTCTCTTCCAGTGCGGGCCGCCAGTGTCGCAGCCTTGCCGCGGGCCATTGCCCACGTCGCGCCGATCACCAACAGCACAGCAGCTGCCAGGACGACCATCTTGGGGCCTTTGGTTTCGAGGGTCTCCCCGAGCACGACGACCCCGAGCACCGATGCCAGCACCGGCTCAGCCACGATCACCGTGGGCATCGAGGCGGTCAACGCACCGGCGCGGAAAGATGACTGCTGAAAAATCATCCCAGCCAACGCGGTTGGTATCCAAAGGTACAGTTCGGGCGCGCGCACCAGGTTCGCTAAACCGTCACCGAACGCATCGACTACTCCCTTCGTCAGCACCGCGAACACCGCCAACGACGACCCCGCCACCACCGCCAGCAGCACCGCCGAGGGCGGACGCCCAGGCCACATCCGCGCGGCCAGGACACACAACACCAGCAGCGGACCCATCACCGCTGCCACAACGATCCACGTTTTCACTGAGCCCCGCGAGTGTCCGGCCTGCGGGTTGCCGACCATGACGAACACGGCCAACGCAACGGCCAGCAGCACGGCCCAGATCCACTCCCAACGGGTCACTCGGTGATGGGTCAGCCGCGCGTAGATCGGCAACGCGAACAGCAGTGCCGTCACCTGCAGCGCGGTCACCAACATCACCGACCCGAGACCCAGCGCCGCAGCTAGCAGAGCATAATTCGCCACGGCCCAGGCGCTGCCCAACCACCACCGCTTGTCACCTAACGACTTGCGAAACAACGCCAGGTGGCCCACCGGTTTCTCAGTAACCTCCTGCGCAGACCGTTGACGAATCACGTTGCCGAACGCCGATGCCAACGCCGCGCACAGGGCGAGAATCAGTGCGATAGCCGCTTTCGACATACCTGACCTCTCGCCAGTGGCCTGAAAGCCGTTAACATACCGGAACTGCTATGTCGCCAAGCGGTTTGCGCATCAAAGGACTTCACCTCGACGCCCAATAGCCTCAGTAGTCACTCCGCTAAGGATTAGTGCCTCAACCGACTCGATGGCGCATCCGATACCACCGCCGTCTTCGCAGTGCTATTTGATGTGGGCGTCGAACCATTCGATCGCTACTTCGGGATGCTCGCCGAAGTAGTTGTATCCACGGAAGCGTTGATCGGTGCCTTCGATCCAGTGCAACTTCTTATCGACGGCGGCGATGTTGTCGTAGATCGTCTGCACATCGGAGGGATAGGTCAGGGTGTCGTCGTGCACCTGTGCGACCAGGGTCGGCACCCGCACCGCCTTCGCATGGGGGATCGGCGACTGCTCGTCGACGTGGAAGCCGGTGCGTCGGTGCAGCGCCTCGTCGAATAGTTGGACGCCGTCCCCGATGCCCGCACCCTCGACGATGTTCTTCTCGACGAACGCGCGCGCCGAAATCGGCTGCAATGCAACCATCGCCTTGATGTCGGCGAACTCCTCGGGATGTTTATCCATCGCCACGAATGTTGAGTTAGCGCCCAGACATACGCTCAGCAGTACGGTGTCCATGCGGGCGGTGTGGGATCGAGACTTCGCGTAGCGGATGGAGCCGATCACATCCCGGTACTCGAGCAGACCGATACCTACTATGTGGCCGTTGCCGTCGGCGCTGAGGCCGTGGTTGCGCATGTCGTAGCACAAGATGTTGTAGCCGGCGTCGTGCAACGCCTTGTATTCCGGCAGAAAGTTCACCTCGAAACCGCCGAAATCCTGCAGCCCCTCTAGGTGACCGGCATATCCGTAGCGATTACCGGGCAGAAAATGGTTGTGAATGATCAACCGGTCCGAGTCGGCCGGAATAAACCAGCCTTCCAGCGCCACCCCGTCCATCGACGGGAAGAACACATCCTCATATTGCAGGCCGACCTCATCGGGACGCCGATAGACCGGGGTCCGCTTCCCGTGCGCCCACAACTCGACAAACGGGTCGATGACCTTGCTTGGCGCTATCGCGCCGACGGCCTTCGTGCCGACGTTCGTAATAGCCTCTTTGACTTGTGCCGTTGTGTCACTCATCTCGGTAACCACTTCCTCTGCACTCGATGACCGCCTTAACCAGCGCCGAACGTCAGTCAACGCTTCACGGTTGAACGTCGCAACGTCGGCAACCGTTCGGCATTCGATTCGGTTGGGTGGGCAAGCCGGCCGGGACTTACCCACCCTCGCCCAAGGTGGGCCGCCGGCGTTGGCAGACTATGCGCATGGCACAGATAACGTTGCATGGAAATCCGATCAATACGGTTGGCGAGCTACCCGCGGTAGGATCCGCGGCCCCAAGCTTCACACTGACCGGAACCGACCTCGGCGCTGTCAGCAGCGAGCAGTTCCGCAATAAGCCGGTCTTGCTGAACATCTTTCCGTCTATCGACACACCTGTTTGCGCCGCCAGCGTGCGAACCTTCAACGCACGCGCGGCCGAAGGCGGTGTCTCTGTGCTGTGCGTGTCGAAAGATCTGCCGTTCGCGCAACAGCGATTCTGCGGCGCGGAAGGCATCGAGAACGTTCGGACGGCATCCGCGTTCCGCGACAGGTTCGGCGAGGACTACGGCATTACCATCGCCGATGGTCCGATGGCCGGACTACTTGCGCGGGCCGTCGTGCTGATTGGCCCGGACGGTAACGTCGCATACACCGAACTGGTGCCTGAGATCGCCCAAGAGCCCAACTACGATGCCGCGCTAGCAGCACTGAACTCGCCTGCCTAGGCGCTGCAGGCTGCCTCACAGTGGCCAGTCGTCACGTCGATATGCGGCGTCGAAGAACATCCACTCGTAGCGGGCAGTTGTGGCGAAATGCGCTCGCGCCACCGCTTCCTGGTTCGGGCTTAGGGTCGGCCCTGTCCGGTCGGCCAGTTCCAAGACCTCAGCGACGGTAGCTTCAAACTCATCTCCGCCGTAACTGTCGATCCAGCGCTGGTAACGATGATCGGTGGATCCGTGTTCACGTAGCTCGGCGCCGACCTCAGCGTAGATCCAATAGCAGGGCAAGACCGCGGCCAGCCCGTCGGCGAAGCTGCCGCCGTAGGCGGTGGCGAGAAGGTAGCTGGTGTATGCCCGGGTAATCGGAGTGACCGGCGCCGCGTCGAAGGTGCTGGAATCCAGGCCCAGTTCGGGCAGCAGCGAGGCGTGCAGAGCGAGTTCGACGTCGAACACTTCGGCGGCGTGCCGGGCGAACATTGCCGTGTCAGCCAGAGTGGGGGCTTTAGCGGCAACAATTGATAATGCGCGCACATAGTCCCGCAGGTAATGCACGTCTTGGGCGACGTATTGTGTGAACGCCCGCGAGTCGAGACTGCCATCGCTGAGTCCAGTTACGAACGGATGGTGAAGGATCGCGGCGAATGTGGGCTCGATTTCCTTCCAGAGCCGGGCGGACCAGGATTTTGGCTCTATGGAGCGGATCCGCGGGCGAGAACCGCTCACGGGTCCTGCTTGATTGGTCTGAACTTCATGGCAGCATCCTTGCAGCCATGCCCTGATGCCGAGGTGAGCGGGCATCTGCTCCTACACTTACCGATCGTGGGCAACCTGGTTGGCTTTGCGCCGTGGATTGTCTATTGGGTGCTTGTGGGCAACGTACCGTTCGTGGTCGCGGCGGTGGTCGCACTGGGGATTGCGGTCGGCGCGTTGGTGATCGGCCGTGCCAAAGGGGCGCCCGGGCGAACGATCGAAATCGGTGCCGTCGGAACGTTCCTGGTAATCGCAGTCCTGAGTTTACTGGCGGGCCAGTCGTTCCTGGAGCGGTGGATGCAGCCTCTCAGCAACGCCGCTATCTTTCTGGTGGCACTTACCACTGTGCTGATCGGCAAGCCTTTCGTGCGTCATTTCGCCGAAGCGGGCCGGCCGGCAGCGGTGATTCAGAGCGAGGTATTCCGCCGAATCACCACACGGCTGACCTGGCTTTGGGTCGCCGCCTTTGCGGGCATGACTGTGTCGTCGTCGATTCCAGCGATTATGCAAGGCGACGCCACCATCTTGGATGCGAAGACGCCGCTGTTATTTGCCTGCTACTGGGTTATCCCATTCTCGCTGCTGGGCTTGGCGGCGCTGGCGTCGCGAATTCTGTCCGACCAGCTGACGGCCCGGGTCGAGGATGTGGTCCGCAAGACCACATTCGTTGCCTACGGCGAAGCTACGATTGATGAGCTCTACTACCTGGCCCAGCAACACGCAGATCGCGAAGTTGGTGCGGGCCAGGAGGCCTACGACGTCAAAGTCGGAGCTATGGGAACTCCACTGGTGGGCGACGACAGTCGAAAGTCGTGGCCCTCGACCTACAAAGTGCGCGAGCCGCGACGCTAGTGCCAGACCGGGACGGTTGAGATCGCATTGGCGACACCCCGCGAGCCGGCGGCCCGCGGGGTGTCGCATGGTGTTGACACTCAGGCCCGGATGTTACTTCAGATCGAACCGGTCGTTGTTCATGACCTTGACCCACGCCGCGACGAAGTCCTCCACGAACTTGCCCTTGCTGTCGTCCTGTGCGTAAACCTCGGCCAGTGCACGCAGCACCGAATTCGACCCGAACACAAGGTCGTTCGCCGTCGCGGTCCACTTGAGAGCGCCCGAGGCCCGATCACGAACCTCGTAGACGTTCTCTGTGGTCTCCGACGCCTTCCACTCGTTGCCCATGTCGACCAGGTTGACGAAGAAGTCGTTGGTCAACACGCCGGGCTTGTCGGTGAACACGCCGTGCTTGCTGCCGCCGTGGTTGGCGCCGAGAGCACGCAGACCACCGACGAGCACGGTCAGCTCTGGAGCGGTAACACCCAGTAGGTACGCACGCTGCACCAGCAGCTGCTCCAATGGTGCCTTCTCGCCGGGACGGATGTAGTTCCGGAACCCGTCGGCCCGCGGTTCGAGCACCGCGAACGACTCCACATCGGTGTTTTCCTGCGAGGTGTCGGTACGTCCGGGCGCAAAATGCACCGAGATCTCATAACCCGCGTCTTTGGCAGCCTTCTCGACTGCCGCGGACCCGGCCAACACGATCAGGTCAGCCAGCGAGATCAACTTGTCGCCGGACGCCGAGTTGTTGAAGTACTGCTGGATCTGCTCGAGAACCGGCAGCACCTTTTCCAGCTCGGCGGGCTCGTTGACTTCCCAGTTCTTCTGCGGTTCGAGACGCAGCCGCGCTCCGTTCGCGCCGCCCCGCTTGTCGGTTCTCCGGAAACTACTCGCCGACGACCAGGCCGTCTTGACCAACTGCGGAACCGACAGGCCGGACTTGAGCACCTTGGCTTTCAGCGCCGCGACATCCTTCTCGTCGAGCAACTCATGGTCGACCGCCGGAACCGGATCCTGCCACAGTTGCGGCTCTGGAACCCAGGGCCCGAGGTACCGCGTGACGGGTCCCATGTCGCGGTGCAGCAGCTTGTACCACGCCTTGGCGAACGCCTCGGTGAGCTCCTCGGGGTGGTCCAGCCAGCGCCGCGTGATCTCGGCGTAGATGGGGGACTCCCGCATCGAGATGTCGGTGACCAGCATCGTCGGGGTTCGACCCGGGCCGTCGAACGGATCGGGGATCGTGCCCGCACCGGCGCCGTCCTTAGCGGTGAACTGCCAGGCTCCGGCGGGACTCTTGGTCAGCTCCCACTCGTAGCCGTACAGGGTCTCCAGGTAGCTGTTGTCCCACTTCGTCGGGGTGGGCGTCCAGACCACCTCCAGGCCGCTGGTGATGGCGTCCTTGCCCGTGCCGGTGCCATACGAGCTCTTCCAGCCCAGCCCCTGTTGTTCGATCGGGGCGCCCTCGGGCTCGGGACCGACCGGGTCGGCGCTGGCCCCGTGGGTCTTGCCGAAGCTGTGGCCGCCGACGATGAGTGCGGCGGTCTCCTCGTCGTTCATCGCCATCCGACCGAACGTCTCCCGGATGTCGATTGCCGCGGCGATCGGATCCGGCTTGCCCTCGGGCCCTT
>JAFAQO010000144.1 GCA_019246375.1 Mycobacterium sp.
GATCGCCACGCTGGCATCCGGCGGCATCGGATACTTCGCCGCCAAAAGCGACATGTCGACCCTGTTCGACGACATCGGGCTGGTTCGACCCACCGCGCTGAATCTCGTTCCACGGGTGTGCGACTTGATGTTTCGGCGCTACCGCAAAGAACTCGACCAGCGATCGGCTGAGGAAGGCAACGCCGACCAGCTCGACGACGAGGTGAAAGCCGAACTGCGTCAGGACTTTCTGGGCGGACGGGTGGTGTCGGCGATGTGCGGCAGCGCGCCGCTGTCCAGGCAGATGCATGCCTTTATGGAGTCACTGCTCGACGTCGCCGTCGCCGACGGTTACGGCGCCACCGAAACCGGCGGCGGAATCCTGCGCAACGGCAGGATCCGGCGTCCACCGGTGACCGAATACAAGCTCGTCGATGTTCCCGAGCTCGGCTACTTCACCACGGACAAGCCGCATCCGCGCGGTGAGCTGTATGTCAAGGCGAGCATGGTCATCCCGGGCTATTTCAAGCATCCCGAGCTGTCGGCGCAGATCTTCGACGAGGAAGGCTTCTACAAGACCGGCGACGTCATGGCAGAGGTCGGCCCCGATCACCTGGTTTATCTGGATCGCCGCAACAACGTCATCAAGCTCTCCCAGGGCGAGTTCGTCGCGGTGTCCCAGCTGGAGGCGACGTACTCCACCAGCCCGTATATTCGGCAGATTTTTCTGCACGGCAGCAGCGACCAGCCGTTCCTGCTGGCGGTGATCGTGCCAAACCTCCACGCGATCGACTCCCAAAGCGACGCGCATGCACTGATCGCGGAGTCGTTGCAGCAGATTGGCGCCGAAAATCACTTGAATGCCTACGAGATTCCGCGGGATTTTTTGCTGGAGTACCAGCCGTTCACGCGGGACAACGGACTGCTGTCCGGCGTGGGCAAGCTGCTGCGGCCGGCACTGCGAGCCCGCTACGGTGAACGGCTGGACGAGCTGTACGCCGACATTGCCGCTGGCCAGGAAAATCAGATCGACCAGTTGCGCGCCGCGGCCCGCGACCTGCCCACGATCGACACTGTTCGTCGGGCCGCCGTCGCCACCCTCGGGCGGGACGCGGCCGAAGCGGGCATGCCCGCTGACGCGAAATTCATTGAGTTGGGCGGTGATTCGTTGTCGGCGTTTTCGTTCGGGTCGCTGCTGGAGCAGATCTATCACGTCGATGTTCCGGTGCAGACGATCGTCAGCCCCACCGCGACGCTGGCCACCATCGCCCGCTATATCGACGGTGAACTCGACTCAACCTCGACGCGGCCCACTTTCGCATCCGTGCATGGTCGCGACGCCACCGTCGCCCGCGCGGCCGACCTGACGTTGGACAAGTTCCTCGGCCCCGGCACGTTAGCTGCGTCCGGGGAGCTTTCTGCACCGACCGGCACGGTGAACACGGTGTTGTTGACCGGCGCCAATGGCTATCTGGGACGGTTCTTGTGCCTGGGGTGGCTGGAGCGGCTCGCCAAGACCGGCGGGACACTGATCTGTATCGTGCGCGGGGCGGATCCTGTCGCCGCGCGGCAGCGCATCGAGGCCGCGATCGACAGTGGTGATCTTGAAATGTCCAGGCACTTCCGCGCTTTAGCCGCCAACCATCTCAAGGTGATTGCCGGTGACCTCGGGGCGGATAATCTGGGTGTCGACACCGCTACCTGGAATCGGCTCGCGGAGTCGGTGGATCTGATCGTGCATGCCGCGGCGATGGTCAACCACGTGCTGCCCTACAGCCAGCTCTTCGGCCCCAACGTCGTGGGCACCGCCGAGATCATCAAGCTCGCGATTACCAAGCGCTTCAAGCCGATTACCTACCTGTCGACGGTCGCGGTGACCGCGCTTCCCGACGGCAGCTTCCTCGGCGAGGACGTCGACGTACGCGAGGCGTCGCAGTCACGCTCCCTGGATACGTCCTACGCCAGCGGTTACGCCACCAGTAAGTGGGCGGGTGAAGTGCTACTGCGCAACGCCAACGACCTGTGCGGTCTGCCGGTCGGGGTGTTCCGGTCCGACATGATTTTGGCGCACAGCCGCTACTCCGGGCAGGTCAACGTCACCGACATGTTCACTCGGCTGATCCTGAGCCTGCTGACCACCGGTATTGCCCCTCGGTCGTTCTACCAGCTCGATGCTGACGGCAATCGGCAGCGGGCGCACTATGACGGGCTGCCGGCGGATTTCACCGCCGAGGCGATCACCACGCTGGGCGGGCACATCACCGATGGCTATTGGACCTACAACGTTCTCAACACCCACGACGACGGCATTTCGCTGGACACCTTTGTCGACTGGCTGATCGCCGGTGGTCGGCACATCGAGCGGATCGACGACTACGGCGAGTGGCTGAGCAGGTTCGAGGCGGCGATGAAGGCGTTGCCCGAGAACCAGCGGAAGAACTCGCTGTTACCGCTGCTGAACGCCTATGCCCGGCCCGCAGTCCCGCTGGCCGGTAGTCACCTGCCCGCCGAAAAGTTCCGCGCGGCAGTGCAATCGGCAGGGATCGGCAGCAGCAACGACGTGCCGCACCTGACCGAATCATTGATCGACAAGTACGTCAGCGATCTGCAGCAGCTAGGCCTACTGGAGTCACCCGCCGGAGCCCACGTGGCCTGACGTCGGCGCCGCCGTCGGCGCTGTCTGCGCTTTCGGGCCTTCCCTTCCGCGCCACCACTTGGCGAGGAAGTAGAACGCAATCACCACGGCCCAGGACGCCAGGCTGAGCCAGAGCTGGACGCGGGCGTCGGTGTCGAACGCCATTTGCACCAGCACGGCGACGATTGCAGCGAGAGTCAGGATCGACAACACGGGGAAAAGCCACATCCGCACCCGCAGCTGATCCGCAGGCGTCCGGCGGCGCAGCACGATCTGCGAAAGCGCGATCAGCAAGTAGACGAAGAGCACGATGGCGCCCGAAGAGTTGAGCAAAAAGAGGAACACCGTGCCCGGTGCGAGCCACGCGATCACCACGCACCCGAAACCGACCAGCGATGAGCACACGATCGCGATGTAGGGAACGCCCCGGCTGCTCACCTTGACCAGCTGGGCCGGCGCCTCACGCTGGGTGGCGAGCACGAACAGCATGCGAGACGAGGTGTATAGGCCCGAGTTCAAACAGGACAGCACCGCGGTGAGCACGATGGCGTTCATGAAGTTTCCCGCGCCGGGAATCCCCATCCGCTGCAATGCGGCGACGTACGGCGAGGCGCCGGGCTGCAGGGAGTTCCACGGCACGATCACGACGAGCAGAAAAACCGAGCCGACAAAAAAGATTGCGATGCGGGTCACCACCGTGTTGGTCGCGCGCCGAACGGCGCGCTCGGGACTGGGTGTTTCGCCGGCGGCGATCGTGGCGACCTCCGCACCCACCATGGAAAAGATCACGACCACGATCG
>JAFAQO010000449.1 GCA_019246375.1 Mycobacterium sp.
TACCAGCCGGCCGCAGCCGAGGCCGCCCGCCCAGGACACGCCGTCGAGTGCGAGCACCAACCGGATACCGGCGGTCGGCGGCAGTGAACCCGAGCCGACAACGACCCGCTTCGCCGCACGCGAGAACACCGCGACCAACGCACCGCCGACCGATCAACGCGCACCTGATACGCCGCCGAAGTCGCCACCGAACCGAGAGATCGAGTCCTGGATCAGCGATCTGCGCGGCCCGTCAACACCGGGTGACGGTCCCGCCGACGTCCGTCGCCCGAAAGCCGCGCCGCCGCAACCGTCGGCCGAGGAGACGCGGCCGGTTCCCACTCACCGCTCCGCCGGCAAGGATCGCCCGAACGACGCCGGTGAGAGCACCACGGCTATCCCGGTTCCGCCTCGCGACAACGATGCCGCCATGGCCTCCGAGAAGCTGAACACTGCGAGTGACGACGGCAATAGCGGAGAAAAGCCCCGTCAGCAGCACGGCGGCGGCCTCAGCGCACAGGACCTGTTGCGCCGCGAAGGCCGGATCTAGCCTGGCGACGATGCTGGCCCTGCAAGGGCCAGAGCAGGAGTCGGGCTATCAGTTCTAACTCTCTGAACGGTCCTCGGTGCGCTGCTTGGAGCGATCATCGGAGCGGCCTTTGGGCTCGGCGCCGTCTGGTCCAGATCTCGCCTGGACGTTATCCGGCTCGGCTTCAACAATCGTCGACCCCTCATCGGCTTGCGCCTCTACCTCAGCGGACGGATTCGGCGCCAGTAGCACCTGAAAGGCGTTGTTGAAGAACGCAACCGTCGGGACGGCAAGCAAGGCGCCGACGATGCCGGCGAGTACACCACCGGACGAGATGGCCAGCACCACCGCCAAAGGGTGAATAGACACCGCTCGGCCCATCACCAACGGCTGCAAGATGTGCGCCTCGAGCTGGTTGACCGCGATCAGCAAACCGAGCGTGATCAGCGCGTAGACGACTCCCTTAGCCAGCAAGGCGACCACCACGGCCAGAAAGCCGCTGACCACGGCACCCACCAGCGGGATGAACGCACCTAGGAACACCAGGGAGGCCAGCGGCAGCGCCAGCGGCACACTCATGATCGCCAGGCCGGTGCCAACTCCAACCGCGTCGACCAGCGCCACCAGGAAAGTCGCGCGCACGTAGCCGATCAGTGTCCCGTATCCGGCGCGGCCGGCCTCGCGTACGCGTTCTTGCGCATTGGCCGGGAAGACTTTGGTGACGTACTGCCAGATGTTGCGCCCGCCGTAGAGAAAGAAAATCAGCGTGAACAGCGTCAGCAATGCGGCGGTGACGATCTCGGTGATCGTCGCTGCCGTCGAGAGTGCACCGCTGGTCAGCTTGTCCTGATTGTTGCGGATTGCCTGGATAGCGGCGTTGCCGGCGTTGTCGATCTGTTGGCGGCTCAAATGCGCCGGCCCTTCGATCAACCATTTGCGGGTGGAATCGATGCTGCGAGTCACTTGGTCGACCAGACCCGGCAGGCCGACAACGAACTCGCTGACGACGAACGACATGATGCCGCCGAGAATCGCGAAACTGCTCAGCAAGACAAGTGCCACCGCGCCGCCACGCGGGGCGCCACGGCGATCCAGCCAGTCGACCGCGGGCACCAGCAATGCCGACAACATCAACGCCACCATCAGCGGAACGACGATGACTTCCAGTCGCTTGGCGACCCAGAGGAACGCCACCATCGCGGCCAAGATGATCAACAAGCGCCAGGCCCAGGCGGCGGTCTTGCGGACGAGCGGTTCGACCGAGTCGGCGTCTCGGGTCGAAGGCATGCGGGTAAGCCTAACCGTGCAGCGATCCTGCGCCGGGCGTCAACCCCAACGATGGTCCGCGACACCGACACCCCGGCGAAGGCGCGCAGCGATGATGGGGCGACCTGCACGACTACGCTAAAGCGCGTGTCGCACGACGCGCCGGCAACTCAGGTGCCCCGTCAGCAGGTAGAACCTGCCCGCGGCAAATACTGGTGGCTTCGCTGGGTGGTCCTCGTGATCGTGGCTATCGTGCTCGCGATGGAAATAGCGCTGGTATGGGACCAGCTCGCAAAGGCGTGGAAGAGTCTCTACGGCGCCCAGTGGTGGTGGCTGCTCGCCGCGGCGCTGGCAGCGGGCGCCTCGATGCACAGCTTCGCTCAAATCCAGCGCACCCTGCTGAGATCGGCCGGGGTCCACGTCAAGCAATGCCGATCCGAAGCCGCCTTTTACGCCGCGAACTCATTGAGCACCACCCTTCCCGGCGGGCCCGTCTTGTCCGCCACATTTCTCCTCCGGCAACAACGGATTTGGGGTGCCTCGACGGTGGTGGCGTCGTGGCAGCTGGTGATGTCGGGTGTGCTCCAGGCGGTAGGGCTGGCAGTGCTTGGTCTCGGCGGCGCCTTCTTCCTCGGCGCGAAGAACAACCCGTTCTCGTTGCTGTTCACTCTCGGCGGCTTCGTCACCTTGTTATTACTGGGTCAGGCGGTGGCGTCGCGGCCGGAGTTGATCGACGGTATTGGAGTTCGGGTCCTGTCGTGGGTCAATTCGATTCGCGGCAAGCCGGTCGACGCCGGGCTGGAGAAGTGGCGTCAGATGCTCACCCAGCTGGAGTCGGTCAGCCTGGGTCGCCGTGACCTGGGACTGGCATTCAGTTGGTCACTGTTCAACTGGGTCGCCGACGTGGCCTGTCTCGGTTTCGCCGCGTACGCCGCCGGCGGTAACGCGTCGGTTGCGGGGCTGACGGTCGCCTATGCTGCGGCCCGGGCGGTCGGGTCGATACCGCTGATGCCGGGCGGTCTGCTGGTCGTCGAAGCGGTGCTGGTCCCCGGCCTGGTGTCCAGCGGTATGTCGCTGCCAGACGCCATTTCGGCGATGCTGATCTACCGGCTGATCAGCTGGTTGCTCATCGCAGCCGTCGGTTGGGTGGTCTTCTTCTTCGTGTTCCGCACCGAAAACGAAATCGATCCCGACGCCGAAGCCGGCCCGACGGACGTGGCGGATCCGGCCGATTCCGACCCAGCGGCTCCGGACAAAGACCAGAGCGAACTCCAATCCGCCGACTCGGCCGATGCCCTGCAGGGTCCACTGCCGCCGCTCGAGCCAAATCCTGATGCCCCTTCACCACGCCGTTCGCGGCCATGACCGGGGCGGGGCCGGCTACCTGACGGCGATTATCGGTGATGTCGCCGGACCAGGAACCGGTCCGCTTGGCGCCGCGGCTCTGCCCCCGGCAACGCCGCCAGCCGGTCCGCTGCCGGGCGCTCCGGCCACCGGCTGCGCCGGTGCGCCGGGCTGGCCACCAGGAAGTCCGCCCTGCGCGTTCTGCATCAACCCCAAGACCTGCGGAATCGAGATCGGAAGCTTGCATTGCATCGACAGGCCGGTCAGCGGCTCCCCGATCTTCGTCAGATCGCTGGTCACCTTGGGGTTGGCTTCGAAGTAGCTCTTCAGGGAGTTCATCGACTGCGGTCCGGCGGGCTGGCGCAGGGCATTGGTCATCGCCTGGTTGGTCTCCGGATGCGAATCCAGGTAATCGCCCGCCGACTTGGCGACCGAACCAACCGTTCGCGCCATCTCGCTGGCCGCGCACGGGTCGGGCGCACCGGTCGCCGACGGCGCCGTCAGACTCAAGGTGGCGGCTCCGCCCAGCCCAGCAGCAGTCAATACGCCCAGCAGCCCGTGACGCAAGGCGGCAGTGGTCGTCTTCATGGATAACTCCTCATGGTTTGCGCGCATCTACACGCCTCGCAAACGGCTGCGGTCAATGGCATCGGTCCAGCCCGCGGAAGGCCACCCGACATCGTGCCATCTTCTGCGGCGCGCCCGCCAATTCAAGCGGCTGTGAATCTAGTCCCAGGCGCCTTCACGGCGCCGACCTGGCGGAGCAGTCACACCGTCGTTGCCGCTGATCCGAATCAGCACAGGTCAGTAATGATAAGCCGCCCTAAATTACCACGCGCTGCGGTAGGCTCTCCTGCACCCAACGCGGCAGAACTCGGGGGAGACCAAAATCCAGCAGTTCATGATGCGCCTCAGCAGCAACCTGCGCAGATACCGCTGGCTAGTCTTCACAGGTTGGTTGCTGGCACTAGTTCCGGCGATCTATCTGACGATCACGCAGTCGGGTCACCTGACCGGCGGCGGTTTCGAGGTGGCCGGCTCGCAGTCGTTGCTCGTCCACGATCAGATTGAAAATCATTACCCCGACCAGGGTGCTTCGGGGCTGGCGCTCGTTGCAGCGCCACGTGCCGACGCCACATATGAGGACATGAACGCGGCCGTCGCGATGCTCAAGCGGATAGCCGGCGAAGTCTCCAGCGTGTCGATGGTTAACGACCCGCGCCAGCCCGCCCCGCAGCCCGACCGACCCTACGTGGTATCGCTGCGAGTGGACTTCAATAACACCGGCGCAAGCGACGTCGCCAAAAGGCTCCGGGAAAAGGTGGGCATCAAAGGCGACCAGCCGGGGCAAATCGAGAACGGCAGGGTCCGGCTCTACGTCATCGGGCAAGGCGCGCTGAGTACCGCCGCTGCGGCCAACACCAAACACGACATCGCCGCGGCGGAACGGTGGAACCTTCCGATCATCTTGATTGTCTTGCTCGCGGTGTTCGGCTCGCTGGCAGCCGCGGCGATCCCGCTGGCGCTCGGCATCTGCACAGTCGCCATCACCATGGGACTGGTCTACCTGCTGTCGACGTACACCACGATGTCGGTGTTCGTCACCTCGACGGTGTCGATGTTCGGCATCGCGCTTGCCGTGGACTACTCCCTATTCATCTTGATGCGCTTCCGCGAGGAGTTGCGTGCCGGACGTCGGCCGCAGGACGCGGTGGACGCAGCGATGGCGACCTCCGGGCTGGCGGTGGTGCTATCCGGCATGACTGTGGTGGCCTCACTGACGGCGATCTACTTGATCGACACACCGGCGCTGGCGTCAATGGCCACCGGCGCCATTGTCGCGGTCGCGGTGGCGATGCTGACCTCGACCACCATGACACCGGCGGTGCTGGCGACATTTGGCCGCGCAGCCGCGAAACGGTCCGTGCTCCTGCACTGGTCACGGCGGCCAGAGGCCACGCAATCACGGTTCTGGAGCCACTGGACCGGCTGGGTGATGCGTCGGCCCTGGGCGTCGGCGCTGGCCGCGTCGGCGTTCCTCGTGGTCATGGCCGTACCGGCGTTATCAATGCTGCTGGGCAACAGCTTGCTGAGGCAGTTCGACTCGACCCATGAAATCCGCGGCGGAGTAGGGGCGGCCGCCCAGGCCCTGGGGCCCGGTGCGCTGGGCCCGATCCAGGTACTGACGACCTTTCCCAACGGCGATGCGTCTTCGGCAGCCAACCACCCGAGGCTCAGCGCAATCAGTCACGAATTGAGCAGCGCGCCCAACATCGTCTCGGTATCACCGCCGGTATTCGCCAACGACGACAGCAGCGCCCTCATCAACGCGGTGCTCTCGGTGGATCCCGAGGACATGGCTGCCCGGCAAACGGTCGGCTGGATACGGACGCACCTCGCCTCGGATCCGGCCGCCGGTTCGGTGCGAGTAGACGTCGGCGGCCCGACTGCGCTGATCAAAGACTTCGATGAGCAGGTCGCGAAGAAGGAGCCGCTGGTTCTGGTTGTCGTCGCGCTGATCGCTTTCGTCATGCTGCTGATCTCGATCCACTCGGTGTTCTTGGCGTTCAAGGGCGTGCTGATGACGATGCTGTCGGTGGCCGCCGCCTACGGCAGCTTGGTAATGGTTTTCCAATGGGGCTGGCTGGAGAAGCTCGGTTTTCATCCGATCACCTCGATTGACAGCACCGTGCCTCCGTTGGTGCTGGCGATGACCTTCGGCTTGTCGATGGACTACGAGATTTTCCTGCTGACCCGTATCCGGGAACGGTTTTTGCACTCGGCCGACACCCATGACGCCGTTGCCTACGGCGTGAGCACCAGCGCACGCACCATCACCAGCGCGGCGCTGATCATGATCGCGGTGTTCATCGGCTTCGCGTTCGCCGGTATGCCGTTGGTCGCCGAAATCGGCGTCGCCTGCGCCGTCGCGATTGCGGTCGACGCCACGGTCGTGCGGCTGGTGCTGGTGCCGGCGCTGATGGCGATGTTCGACCAGTGGAACTGGTGGCTGCCCGTCTGGCTGGCCCGGATCCTGCCATCGGTCGACTTCGAGAGGCCACTGCCGATGGTCGACCTCAGCGATGTCGTGATGATCCCCGACGACATCTCCGCGCTGATCGCGCCCAGTGCTGACTTGCGGGTGGTGCTGAAGTCGGCGGAAAAACTCAAAAGCCTTGTGCCAGATGCTATTTGCGTGACCGACCCGCTGGCCTTCACCGGTTGCGAGCGTAGCCGCGCACTGCCGGCACGCGTTAACGGCAACCATGAAGCTAGGGCGCGTCGCACCGCGCTGGCCGGTGCGATCAGCAGCACGAATGGTCATCCGGCGGGCCGGAAATTCGTCGGCAGCTTGCCCCACCGAAACGGCGCTGGTAGGGGAATGTCAGGGCTGGCGCGGCCGGTGCATCCCGTCACGGTGTGGCGCGGGCGGCTCTCGGTCGCACTCGACGCGTTACAAGCCGCGGCCTCGGGCAACGGAGCCGATCACCCGGGGTACTTGCGGCGCAGCCCGGTCGAAACCACCAACGTCCAACTGCCCACTGGCGACCGCATGCAAATCCCGACCGGCGCGGAAACATTACGCCTCAAGGGCTACCTGATCATGTCCCGCAACAGCAGCCGCGACTACACAGAGTTTGCTGACCTGGTCGACGCGATGGACCCGGAAACAGCTGCGTTCGTGCTATCCGGCATGGATAGGTACTACTCTTGTCAACCATCCAGACGGTATTGGATCGCCACCCAGTTGGTTCGACGGCTCGCCGATCCGCGTCCGTCCGACCGCGATGACAACGATCGGTCCGAATCTGATGACAAGGCAAACTGGGAGAAAGTGAGGCAGTGCTGCCTGTCGGTTGCGGTAGCGATGCTGGAGGAGGCGACGTGACGTTGTCAGCCGACCGACGCCCCGGGCCGATCCCGCAGCAGTCGGGCGCGGACCGTCGCTCCGGACCGGCGCCGGAGCCGTCCGCCGTCGGTCCGCGCTCCACCGACGAGCCCGTCGAGTTCTGGCCGACATCCGCGATCCGCTCCGCGCTGGACAGCGGCGACATCGCCACCTGGAAGCGGATCGCCAGTGCAGTCAAACGCGACCCATACGGGCGGACTGCCCGTCAGGTTGAGGAGGTCCTCCAAGACGCTCACCCCTACGGCATTTCCAAGGCACTGACAGAGGTGCTCGACCGCGCCCGAGCTCACCTGGAAGCCAACGAACGAGCCGAAGTGGCCCGCCACGTGCGGCTGCTGGTGGAGCGTTCCGGCCTAAGCGAACACGAATTCGCGTCGCGCGTCGGGGCGTCCGTCGAGGAACTGGCCGCCTACCTCGACGCCAAGGTCAGTCCGTCGGCCGCGCTGATGATCCGGATGCGCCGGCTTTCCGACCGCTTCGTCAAGGTCAGGTCCCGGCGGCCACCTGCCAACAACTGACTCGGGGCGGTGTACCAGCGAGGAGATAACCGATGACCAACGGTTATTCCGACGACGTTGCGTTGCAACGCATCCTGCGGGCGACTCGCACCATCGCAGTCGTAGGCGCATCGGACAAGTGGACGCGGCCAAGTCACGACGTCTACAGATACTTGATTTCGACCGGCGACTACGAGATCTACCCGGTTAACCCGAGGATCACCCAAATCGACGGTGCTCCGGTCTATCCGAGCCTTGCGGACTTGCCAGTCGTACCGGATATGGTCGACGTCTTTCGGCGATTCGACGAGTTGCCGACCGTACTGGCTGACGCGCTGGCGCTGCAACCCCGGCCGAAGACCTTATGGCTACAGCAGGGCCTGTGGCATGAGCAAGTCGCCCGCGACGCCACAGCCGCCGGCCTTCAGGTGGTGATGGACCGCTGCCTGAAAATCGAGCACGCCCGGTTGTTCTGAACACTTTGCGCCGGCGCGCATCGTCGCCCGGCTAGCGGAAGTTGATCGGTGACACGTCCAAAACCATCCAGTGGCCGCTGTTCTTGGTCAGTGTGACCCGCAGTGCCAGCACTGCGCGACTGGGCGGCTGGCCCGGTGTGTTCTGCGTGCCGCGCAAGATCACCGCCACGCTGGCCGCTGATGGTCCCAGCGCCTCGACGCCGGCCGAAAGCGTCTCGGCGTGGGCAGTGACGTTGCGGTGCGCCAAATCCGCAGTGGACTTGATGAAATGGTCTTTGAACGCGCTCGCCTGCTCCGGCACCATCATCGCTGCTGCCCGGTCGGCTGACGCCGTAGGGTCTTGCGGAGAGAACGTGGCCGTCGCTTCGGCCATGCCGGTGGCGATCGGCACCAGCTCCGCCGAGTCGGTTTTGAGCTGCCGGTCAGGCATCGTCCAGTGACCGAATCCGGTCAGCACCGCCGCCACGATAGCCGCGGTGCACAGCCCGACGACGGCCAGCCGCAGACCGGGCGCATCGTCGTCGGTGCCGACCGTGACCGCATCACGGCGCAGCAACACGAAATTGACCACTACACCTTCGACGATCAACAGCACCAGCACTGAGCAGAGCGACACCCACCACAACGGCCAGCTCAGCACGATTCCGATCATCAACAGTGCGGCGATCGCGCCCAGCGGTGCTGCGATGTCAAATGCCAGCACTCGCCACGCATTTCTCATCGGATCGACTCCAGTCGCGAGATCAGCATTTTGCCGTCCACATCGGAGACGTCGAGTCGCAGGTTCCAGTGCACGGTCTGCGGTTTGCCACCGACGTTCTCCGCCACCGACGTGGCGACCACCATGACGGTGTCGGTGCGGCTGCCTTCCGGCAGTGGCACTTGTTGGGCCGGCGCGGGCGGCCGGGCACCCGGCGGGGTGTCCAGATCGTGGTGCACCGATTCCATCGCCACCGCCTCGATCCGGCCGGTGCTGCGCGATTTCAGTCGTTGCACCACTTCGCGATATGGCTGCACCGCAGAGTCGAAGTCGACGTTGAGTTCACCGACGGTTCCGTCGTGCAGCCGCTGCAAGCTGCCATCGACGTTGTCGGCGTTCATGTTGATCAGCACGCCCGTCCAATCGACGGCGGTTTGCATCACGTGGCTCTGATGAACGCGTTCGCCGACGTCGCCGCGGTGGACCGACCAGATCACCGCGCCGAGCGCGATGGCAGCGACCGACAGCGCCCCGAGCACAGCCGATGCAATGCCGTAGGCGGAAAAAACCCGGTCACCCGACGATTCAGCGGGGGCATTGTCCTCGTCGGCCGGGGCGTCGGTCTGCTCGCCGTCGGGCATGGCCGTGAGGGTACCCGTCGGCAGAAGTGGCTCGGCCACGCCGCCGTGTAAGGATGGCGGGGTGACGGTAGAAGCGATGCGCTCGGGCCTGGATCTGAGCTTCCTCGACGCTGGTGCCCGCCCCCAAGACGACCTGTTCGGTCATGTCAACGGCCGCTGGCTGGCTGAATACCAGATCCCCCCCGACCGCGCGACTGATGGGGCTTTCCGCTCCTTGTTCGACCGGGCCGAGATTCAGGTGCGTGACCTGATCACCGAAGCGAGCCAGACCGGGGCGGCAGCAGGCACCGATGAACAGCGCATCGGCGACCTGTACGCCAGCTTCCTGGAAGAGCAGGCCGTGGAACGCCGAGGCCTGCAGCCACTGCTCGACGAGTTGACACTGATCGACGACGCCGCCGACCCCTTAGAGCTCGCCGCCGTCGTCGGCGCCCTGCAGCACACCGGCGTCGGTGGTGGCGCCGGGGTGTATGTCGATACCGACTCGAAGAACTCGAGCCGCTACCTCCTGCACATCACCCAGTCGGGCATCGGATTGCCTGACGAGTCGTACTACCGCGACCAGCAGCACGCCGAGGTGCTGGCCGCCTATCCCGGACACATCGCGCGGATGTTCGCGTTGGTGTACGGCGGTAGCTCCGACGACCACGGGGAGACGGCGTCGCGCATCGTCTCCCTGGAGACCAAGCTCGCCGCCGCGCACTGGGATGTGGTCAAGCGCCGCGATGCCGAACTCACCTACAACCTGCGCGCCTTCAGCGATCTGCCCGTCGAAGCGGCGGGCTTCGACTGGGCCGGCTGGGTGGCGGCACTGGGCAGTTCGCCGGACGCTGCCCCTGAACTCGTTGTGCGCCAACCGGATTACCTCACCGCGTTCGCACAACTGTGGAGCAGCGAAAATCTGGAGGACTGGAAGTGGTGGGCGCGTTGGCGTTTGATCCACGCCCGCGCCAGCATGCTCACCGACGCGCTGGTGCGTGAAGACTTCGCGTTCTACGGCCGCGCGCTGACCGGTGCCGAACAGATCCGCGACCGCTGGAAGCGCGGAGTATCACTCGTCGAGGGCCTGATGGGTGACGCGGTCGGACAGCTGTACGTGCAGCGCCACTTCCCGCCCGACGCCAAAGCCCGTATCGACACCCTGGTGGACAACCTGCTTGCGGCCTACCGGGTCAGCATCAGCGACTTGGGGTGGATGACCCCACAGACCCGTCAGCGCGCGCTGGCCAAGCTGGACATGTTCACCGCCAAGGTCGGCTACCCCAACAAGTGGCGCGATTACTCCAAGCTGGTGATTGACCGCGACGACCTCTACGGCAACTTCCGACGCGGATACGCCGTCAATCACGAGCGTGAACTGGCCAAGCTGGGCGGGCCGGTCGACCGCGACGAGTGGTTCATGACACCGCAGACCGTCAACGCCTACTACAACCCCGGAATGAACGAAATCGTTTTTCCCGCAGCGATTTTGCAGCCACCGTTCTTTGATCCGGAGGCCGACGACGCTGCCAACTACGGCGGCATCGGGGCCGTGATCGGTCACGAGATCGGGCACGGCTTCGACGACCAGGGCGCCAAATACGATGGCGAGGGCAACTTGGCCGACTGGTGGACCGACGACGACCGCGCCGAGTTCGGTTTGCGCACCAAGGCGCTGATACAGCAATACGACGCCTACACACCCCGAGACCTCGACAACGGGCATCACGTCAACGGCGCATTCACGGTCGGCGAGAACATCGGCGATCTGGGCGGGCTGTCCATCGCCTTGTTGGCCTACGAGCTGTCGCTGAACGGCCGGCCTGCCCCGGTCATCGACGGCCTCACCGGCGCGCAGCGCGTGTTCTTCGGCTGGGCGCAGGTTTGGCGCACCAAGTCACGCGAGGCAGAGGCGATCCGTCGGCTGGCGGTCGACCCGCACTCGCCGCCGGAATTCCGCTGCAACGGCGTCATCCGCAACATCGACGCCTTCTACGACGCTTTCGACGTCGCCGATCACGACGCGCTCTATCTTGACCCGCAACGCCGGGTCAGGATCTGGAGCTAGGCTAGATCGCCCAGCTCCTCCGCGTGCCGTTCCGGCACGCATCGTCGCCGGGCCCGGGTCCGATTGCCCAGCTCCTCCTCGTGCCGTTCCGGCACGCATCGTCGCCGGGCGGTCCTCAGAGCTGCCAGTCGTTGGAGCCGTCGTTCTTGGAGTAGGTACCGACGGAGTTCTTCACCACGACGGGATCGCCGCTGCCGAAGTTGTCATAGAACCACTTCGCATTGGCCGGGGCCAGGTTGATACAGCCGTGGCTGACGTCGCGTTTGCCCTGATCGCCCACTGACCACGGCGCGCTGTGCACGAAGTTGCCGCTGTTGTCGAACCGGACGGCGTCCGTCACCGTCACTTTGTAGCCGTACGTCGAATTGACCGGAACCCCGTAGGTCGAGGAATCCATCACCACTGAGGGCAACTTCTCGAGCACGTAGTAGGTGCCGTTGGCGGTCTGATGCCCGCCCGCCGCCATCCCCATCGACATCGGGAACGTCTTCTCCACGGTCCCGTTGCGGCTGATGGTCATCGTGTGCGTCGCGTCGTCCGCGGTCGCCACCAGCGAGTCCCCGGTGTGGAAGGTTGACTTGGTGCCGGCCGCATCAATGTTGACCGTGGTGTGCGCGGGCCAGAAGCTCAGCGGGCGCCACCGCAGCTGGGTAGGGGTCATCCAGTAGAACTTGCCGGGCACCGGCGGGCTCGACGAAATGTGGACCGCCTGCTGGGCCATTCCCTGGTCGGCGATCGGCCGCTGGAAGTTGATGATGATCGGCTTGCCGACACCCACTGTCGAGCCGTTGAGCGGGTTAAACGACGGCGGCACGAACGGCGGTTCGCCGGTGAACGGCTCGGGGTTCTGTCCGGCGACCGGGCCTGCCGCCACCGCCGCCTGCGGAGTTACGGCGCCGCCTGAGGCCGCCGGCGGAGTAACGGCGCCACCCGAGGCCGCCGGCGGTGCAACGGCGCCATCCGCAGCCGGCGGCGGCGCCAATGGGTCCGCAGGTGGCGATGCCGCCTGCGGGGCTGGCGGAGCTGGTGGCGGCGGAGCGTCAGGTGGCCCG
>JAFAQO010000682.1 GCA_019246375.1 Mycobacterium sp.
GCCTTGCCCGGACAGCCAGTCGGCGACGGTGCGCAGGTCGGCGACGTCGGCCCGGTCGACGGCTACCACCAGCGATTCCCGCGCGGTGATCACCTGCGGCGGTAACTCGTCCAGGAAGCCGCTCTCGTGCCACAGTCGCAGCGACTCCAGGCCCAGCCGCAGTAGCCTTTCTTCGCCGGGCCAGCCTTCGCTGTGCGGGGCCAGCATGCCGGCAGCCACCCAGGACGCGCCGTGTTCGCCGGTGCGGTGGACCCTGACCGACCACCCGGCCTGGGCCGCCCGCCGCGCGATCGAAAGCCCGATAATGCCGCCGCCGATGATGGCCAGCGACCCCAGCGGATGCGGTGTCATCCTGCACTCCCTTCGCCGGCATGACCCGGATCAGGTTCGACGGTCAGGGCAGGTCCAGCTTGTGCTGGATGGCCCGGCCCCTCCTCAGGCCGTCGCGGCCTGCATCGTCGCCGGGCAGTGTGCCCACTCTCAGCCCCGCACTTGTTTGATTACCGGGACTCCCGTGTTCGCCAGTTTTCCACGCTAGCGGCTAGCGTCGCGGTGTGCACGAAGTCCATCCGCGCCTGGCCGCAGCAAGGCTGTACCTGTGCACCGACGCCCGCCGGGAGCGCGGGGACCTTGCCGCATTCGCCGACGCCGCTTTGGCCGGCGGAGTGGACATCATTCAGCTGCGCGACAAGGGCTCCGCGGGCGAGCAGCGGTTCGGCCCGCTGGAGGCGCACGACGAGCTGGCGTCGCTGGAGATACTCGCCGACGCCGCCCGCCGGCACAACGCCCTGATCGCGGTCAATGACCGGGCCGACATCGCCCGCACCGCGAACGCTGATGTGCTGCACCTGGGTCAGCGCGACCTGCCGCTGGCCGCCGCGCGCGAAATCGCCGGGCCGGGCATCCTGATCGGCCGCTCAACCCACGACCGCGACCAGGTGGCCGGTGCGCTCGCCGATGACGTCGACTACTTCTGCGTCGGCCCGTGCTGGACTACTCCGACCAAGCCGGGCCGCCCGGCTGCCGGCCTAGGCCTGCTACGCGTAGCGGCCGAGCTCGCCGGCACCAAGCCGTGGTTCGCGATCGGCGGGATCGACGCTGAGCGGCTGCCCGAAGTGCTGGCTGCCGGTGCCCGCCGGGTCGTAGTGGTACGGGCGATCACCGCGGCCGACGATCCGCGGGCAGCGGCCGAGCGGTTCAGTTCGGCGCTTGCAGCAGCGAGCTGATCCGCGAGCTCAGCTGCGACGGCTGCTGGTCGGGCTGGCCAGGCATGCACCAGATGAATACGCCTGCCTCGATTTCAACTGTGCGGGGCAGGTGCCGCCGCCGCTCGTCGCCGGCGTGCATCGGCAGGGTTGCCGGTGCGGTGCGCAGCCGCTGCCAGCTGGCGGCGAACCCTGGATGCAACGGCATGTCGGCCACTTCGTCCTCACCGACCCAACGCAGCTCGGCGCTTTCCCGGTTCGGCACTGTGTGCAGCAATTCGCCGGCGTCGGCGATGACCGTGGTGTAGGTCCAATAGGTACCGCCGGCGCCGAGGATTTCAGCCGTGACCATCGCCGCCCGCACGCAGAGCCGCGCGCTGGGCAGGCCGGCTTCTTCGAAAGCTTCACGCACGGCCGTCTGCTCGGGAGTCTCGTGGCTGTCGCGGGCACCGCCCGGCAGGCCCCAGGTTCCGCCTTGATGACTCCACGGTGCCCGGTGCTGCAGAAGCACCGCAGGGCTGCCGTCGGGGCGCGGTGCCCGCAGCAGTAATCCCGCCGCGCCGTACCGGCCCCAGTAGGGGATGCCGTTGTCGGACATCACCCATCCGTCGCCGTCGCCACGCACGCTGTTCAGGATAAGGGCCCGGTCGACGAGGCGGGCCGTGCAACGGCCCGAGGCGGGAGCATCTCCAGCCGCGCAGTGGCGAGCGGGCGTGCCGGACAATCAGGCATGCCGGCACCCAACCCTTCAGACACGCTCTTAGAATTCGCTTATACAATTTCGTCGACTAACGCCCGAAAGATGAGGCCCGAACAGACGTGACCGTTGAGTTGGCGCACCCGTCGACCGAGCCGCTGGGGTTGCGGTCGCCAACTGAACCCGCTCACCCTCGCTGGTGGTTCGTCTCGACGACGCCGGGCCGCATCCTCACCATCGGTGTCATCCTGGCAACGCTTGGCGTACTCAGCGCATTTGCTACCTCGACGACTATCAACAGTCGCAAGCTTGCCCTGAGCACAGTGCTGAACCACACCGAGCCGCTCGCCTTCGCTGCCGGACGGCTCTACACCACGCTCTCGGTGGCCGACGCCGCGGCGGCGACCGCATTCATCGCCCAAGCCGAACCGCGTACCGTGCGCGAGCGCTACGAGCAGGCCATCACCGACGCCGCGGAGGCGGTGACGCGGGCGTCGAGCGGGCTGACCGACGAGCCGCTGGTGCAGTTGCTGGGCCGGATCAACGCCGAACTGGCGGTCTACACCGGGCTGATCGAGATCGCGCGCACCAACAGCCGGGCAGGTAACCCGGTCGGCTCGTCATATCTGTCCGAAGCGTCGGCGCTTATGCAAACGCGAATCCTGCCGGACGCGCAACAGCTCTATCACGCAACCTCGGCGCGGGTGGATAGCGAAACGACGGCGTCTACCCAGATCCCGGCCCCGGTGATCCTCGTCGTCGCCACCACCGTGATTTTTGGCGCGTTCTCGCACCGCTGGCTCGCCCGGCGCACCAAACGGCGGATCAATCCAGGTCTCGTCGTGGGTGCATTGGCGATTCTCGTTATGGTGGTGTGGGTAGGTACGGCGCTCACTATCTCCACCACGGGTAGCCGGAACGCCAAAGACACTGCAGCAGAGTCGCTGAAGACGATCACCAACCTCGCGATCAGCGCCCAGCAGGCGAGAGCCGATGAGACGCTTTCACTGATCCGGCGCGGCGACGAGGAAATCCGCAAACAGTCCTTCTACCAACGCATCGACACCATGCAACAGCAACTCGCCGAATATCTGTCTCGCAGTGACGCCGTCGACAAAAGCGATCTGCAAGGCGCCGACCAGCTGCTGGCCCGCTGGCGCCAGGCGAACGACCGGATCACGGCCTACATTTCGGTGGGCAACTATCAGGCCGCCACCCGGGTCGCGCTCGGTAACGGTGAAGAGGACTCCACTCCAGCGTTCGACAAGCTCGACCGCGCGTTGGTCAAGACCATGGACCAAAGTCGCACTCAGTTACGCAATGACGTCCTCAATGCGCGCCGCGGGTTGTCCGGCGCCACGGTCGGCGGCGTGGTGCTTAGCCTGGGCGCCGCCGTCGCGGTCGCGTTAGGCCTATGGCCCCGACTGAACGAGTACCGGTGATGGCCATGGTCTTAGGGATCCGCTCAATCCGGCCGCTGTGCGCCGTCGTTGCGACGGTGGCCTTACTTGCCGGCTGCAGTCAGCCGGCGCCGATGGCGGTGACGTCGGTGCCGACACTGCCGCCGCCAACGCCGGCCGGCATGCAAGAACTGGCGCCCCAGCCGCCGCGCCCGCCGAACCGCAACAGCGACGACTGCAACCGCACCGCCAGCCTGCGCCCGTTCCCCACCAAAGAGGAGGCCGACGCCGCGGTGGCCGACATCCGCGCCCGCGGCAGGCTGGTCGTCGGCCTTGACATCGGCAGCAACCTGTTCAGCTTCCGCGATCCGATCACCGGCGAGATCACCGGGTTCGACGTCGACATCGCCGGCGAGATAGCGCGTGACATCTTCGGCAGCCCATCTCAGGTGGAGTATCGGATCCTGTCGTCGGCCGAGCGCATCACCGAACTGCAGAAATCGCACGTCGACATCGTCGTCAAGACCATGACGATCACCTGCGAGCGACGCAAGCTGGTGAACTTCTCCACCGTCTACCTCGACGCTTATCAGCGCATCCTGGCTCCGCGCGATTCGGCGATCGTCAAGGCGTCCGACCTGCCCGGCAAGCGGGTCTGCGTGGCGAAGGGCACCACGTCGCTGGGGCGGATCCGGGAGATCTCCCCGCCGCCGATCATCGTGTCGGTGGTCAACTGGGCTGATTGCCTGGTGACCCTGCAGCAGCGGCAAGTCGACGCCATCAGCACCGACGATTCGATCCTGGCCGGCCTGGTGTCCCAGGATCCCTACCTGCACATCGTCGGACCGAACATGGACACTCAGCCCTACGGCGTCGGTGTCAACCTGAACAACACCGGGCTGGTCCGCTTCGTCAACGGCAGCCTCGAACGCATCCGGCGCGATGGCACGTGGAACACGTTGTACCGCAAGTGGTTAACGGTTCTCGGTCCCGCTCCGGCACCGCCCACCGCGAGGTATGTGGACTAATGGGCGAGCCCTTCAACAAGCGCGACGCGGAACGCGAAGAGGAAGACCTCGGCCCCGGCACTCAGCCGTACGACATGGCCGCCGACTCCTCTTCGGTGCGGCGCACGATGGCCACGCAAGCACTTTTCCGGCCCGACTTTGACGACGACGACATATCGTTCAGCACGATCAGCACCGAACCACAGGAACGCGCCACGACGACGCGGACGGTACACCCGGTGCGGCGGTTGGGCAGCGGGCTGGTAGAGATCCCGCGGGTCCCCGACATCGACCCGATCGAGGCGTTGATGACCAACCCCGTGGTGCCGGAGTCCAAGCGGTTCTGCTGGAACTGCGGGCGGCCGGTAGGCCGATCCAGCCCAGACGGCAAGGCACTGTCGGAGGGCTGGTGCCCGCACTGCGGTAGCCCGTATTCATTTCTGCCGCAACTGAACCCGGATGACGTCGTCGCGGGCCAGTATGAAATCAAGGGTTGCATCGCGCACGGCGGTCTGGGGTGGGTGTATCTGGCGTTCGACCGCAATGTCAACGATCGCCCGGTGGTGCTCAAGGGTCTGGTGC
>JAFAQO010000093.1 GCA_019246375.1 Mycobacterium sp.
CGCCCAGCCACATGCTGGCGATGGCCCCCAGCGCGCCCGTCATGTCGCTGTTGGCGATCACTAGCTGCAGCAGCGTTACCGCCGCGATGACGACCAGGGCCACCACAGCCGGCCCGAACGCGACAACCAGCAGGTCACGTGCCTGGCGCGTCCCCGCTGCTCGGTCCTCCACCCGTGTCACGCTGCGCGCATGGGCCGGCTAGGCGCGAGAGCTCCCAACTAGGACTGCGTCGGACCCGACGACGGCGATTGGGGCGGTTGGCCCTGCCCGTGCGACGGCTGTCCCTGGGAATGTTGATCCTGGCCGGTCGTGCCATGGTTTGCCGAGTCACCTTGAGCTGATCCCTGGGACTCCTGCCCGGAGCCAAACGACGGTGGCTGGCTGAAGCTGGGGAACCCGGTCGGCGGCGTGCTTGCTCCGTGCTGCGAGCCTTGCTGGGATCCTTGCTGCGAGCCCGCAGCGGTGAACCCACCCGTCGAGGAACCCGACGAGTAGCCGCCGCCGTACTGGGGCGCGTAACCGGACTGCTGCGGTCCGTGCTGCTGATACGGCGCGCGCTGCTGGCCGGCTTGACCGTAATATCCGCCCGCCTGACCCCCGTATTGCGCGTACTGGTCGTATTTGGGCCGCGGTGCCGGCGCGGTGATCACACCGGCGTCCAGCAGCAGTGCGCCGACGGCGGCGATGGCCTGCAGCACCGCGCAGGCCAGCACGAACCACAGCGCCCACCCGATCTCGAAGCCGGCGGGCTTGCTGAACGTCCGCACGATCACCATGAGCGCGCCGAGGACCGCGATCACCGCGACTATCGGGATGTAATTCTTGGCCTTCGGTAGCAAACCCACCGCGGCCAACAACGCGGCCAGCAAGGCCGCGGCGGTCCCAACGCCGTGAATACTGCCAAGTCCCACACCCGAGGGACCCAGATCAGCGTTCATGGTGAACATCGGACCGAAACTGGCAAGGTAGGCCGCCAAGCCCAGTGCGACCACTGCGATGGTCAGGTAGACCGGCACCTTGGCCACGTGGTCGTCGGATTTCGCAAACGAGGGTGTGGACGCTCCACGGGAACCGGGCGACTGCGCGGGTTGATATCCGGGACTGCCGGACGAGTAGGTCATAGTTTCTCCTATGCTTCCGGTGCCGTTGTGACGTCACTGTAATGCGACGCTGTACTCGCAGGCGCCGCTCCGCGCGACGCTGAAGTGGACCGCTCCTGAACGCCCGAGCAGCACTGGCGTTGCGACGCGATTCGACCATCCACGCTAGCGCACCTTGCGACGGTGGTGATGCGGCACTCCGCGTGTCCGGTATGTTGCCGCTTGCCCGACGAAGGTGAAACACGTTCTAATTCGTGGCATGGATTACGGGCTCGTGCTGTTCACCAGCGACCGCGGCATTACGCCGGCGGCAGCCGCCAAGCTCGCCGACGACCACGGTTTCCACACCTTCTACGTGCCCGAGCACACTCATATCCCAGTCAAGCGTGAAGCCGCACACCCGACGACGGGCGACGAATCACTGCCCGATGACCGCTACATGCGAACGCTCGACCCATGGGTGAGTTTAGGTGCGGCCTGCGCGGTCACATCCCGCGTCCGGCTGTCCACCGCGGTCGCGCTGCCTGTGGAGCATGACCCCATCACTTTGGCGAAATCCGTTGCCACACTGGACTATCTGTCCGGCGGCCGGGTGAGCCTAGGTGTCGGGTTCGGCTGGAACACCGACGAACTCGCCGACCATGGTGTGCCCCCGGGGCGGCGCCGCACGATGCTGCGCGAATACCTCGAGGCGATGAGGGCGCTTTGGACACAAGAGGAAGCAACCTACCAAGGAGCGTTCGTCAGTTTTGGGCCCAGCTGGGCGTGGCCCAAGCCCGTGCAAGCGCATATTCCGGTGCTGGTCGGGGCGGCAGGTACCGAAAAGAACTTCAAGTGGATCGCCCGCAGCGCTGATGGCTGGATCACTACCCCACGTGACTTCGACATCGACGAACCGGTCAAGTTGCTGCACGACACCTGGGCAGCCGCCGGTCGCGAGGGGGCGCCGCAGATCGTCGCGCTGGATATCAAGCCGGTGCCTGAGAAGCTGGCCCACTGGGCCGAAATCGGGGTGACCGAAGTCCTTTTCGGGCTGCCCGACCGCTCTGAAAACGAGATCGCCAGTTATGTCGAACGGTTAGCCGGCAAGCTTGCCGTCGCCGCTTAGCGCCGGCCTCAGCCCAACGTGCAGCGGTTGCCGTAGTCAAAGGAATGCACCGAGACCGCCCGGCCGAGGGGCTCGCCCTCGGTCAGCAGCGCGATCAGGTCGTCGTCTTCGGTGGTCGCGAGGAATCGGCTGTCGTCGGCGTCGAGCCGGCCGATGATGATCCCGGTCCGCCGCCCGCCGTCTCGGCGGACGGTGTAGGTCTCGACGGTGCCGCGGCCGTCGGCGTGTTCGATCACCGACTGGGTGGGCCATTCGCCGGCCTGCGTCTGCAACTCCGCACTGTGATCCGGCTTCCACTCCACCGGAATGGTCGAGTAGATGCCGACCGAGTACTTGCTCATGATGCCGCCGTTGGCGCCGACGAGGCCGAATGCGCCCGGGCAGCTGCGCATCTTCGTGACCGTCTCGGCGACGCCATGCATCGAGTAGTTGTTGCCGGCACCACCGAAGAACGGCAGTCCACCGGTCAGGGTCAGCCCGCGCGGATCGTCGGGCGCGATTCCCATCCCGTCGCAGATGTTGAAAACCGGGACCGGGAAGCAGCTGTACAGGTCGAAGGTGGCGATGTCGTCGATGCCGATGCTGGCGACCGACAGCGCCTCGCGCACGGCCAGCATCGCCGTCGGGGCATGTCCGAGATCGGGCCGATCCAGCAGGCCCTGTTCGGTCAGGTCGGCGTGGCCGTGCAGGTACACCCAGTTGTCCTCGGGCACTCCCAGGCGTCGCGCTGCCCCGACCGACATGAGCAGCGCGGCGGCACCCTGGTTCACCTGATCGCGGGCGACCAGCAACCGGGGGTAGGGCTCGGAGATCATTCGGTTGCTTTCAGTGACCGTGATCAATTCCTCGACTGTCCGCTCGACCGGGGCGGCGGCGAATGGATTGCCGGCCGCGACCTTGCTGAACGGCGCGAACAGCTCGCCCATCCGCCGCAGGTAGTCGGCCGGCCCCAGGCCCGTCCCGGCGCGCCGGGCGTTTTCCAGCAGCCCGTACTGTGTCGGCGCGTCGACCAGCCCGTGAATGACCGTGTAGCGGGTGATGAGTCCCTCGAGACCATGGCCGCGATCTTCGAGCGGGCCGTCGACGGTCTCGGAGAAGTCAGGCTTGTTGTCAGCGCCGGCGAAGTAGCGGTTGGTCGACGTAGCGTCCGAGCCGAAGATCAACGCGACCTCCGAACGACCGGCGGCGATGTCCCCGGCCAGCTCGTTGACCAGGCGTTGCGGACCCTGACCGCCGACGACCTCCAGGATGGCGCGAACGGGGTTTGCGGCGATCCGGTTGGCCACTGACCGCGGGTAATTGTTCGACTTGCCCAACACCGCCTTAGCCGGCCCGGAGATCTCGAATTGCCGCACGCCGGCGACGGTGTCGATCGACGCCGCGACTTTCGTGATGTCGCCATCGCAGTCGTCCAGGCCGGCGCGGGCTGCCGCAGTGGCCAGCTCGACGGCCGACATCGCGCGGTAATACGGGTCGTCGATCCGCTCTGCGGCCTGCCCGACACCTACGACGACGGGAGTACGGGGGTCACAAGCGCCGCTCCTCATCGCTTCGCTCTGCATCGTCGCCGGCCGAC
>JAFAQO010000139.1 GCA_019246375.1 Mycobacterium sp.
TCCCAAACCCCATATCGTCCCGGGAGTAGCCGCGCCCGCGACGCTGGTCACTTCGTAGCCGCCCGGCATTTCGCGGCCGATCCGTTTGATGTTGGACGGGTTGATGCGCACGCCTGGCACAGGTGATGGACGCGACGGCGCCGGTGCGGGCGACTGACCGCATGCGGCCGCTAGCACGGCCACCATGCCGGCGATCCACAGTCGCATGTCCGTTGATACCACGAGATACGGCGAGTAAGGCCCGCCGACATGCGCCCGACGACGATGCGGGCCGCGGCAGGGTACCGCAGCGTAGCGAGGGGACGGCGAGGAGGCGAGTCGGCCAATCGGATTGGCGGGGACGAGTAGGTGTTCGGCGACGTCAGCCGACAGCCTGAATCACTTGACGAGCAAGGCTTTTGATTCGATGAGCCGTCTCACGTCCGAAGGGCAGCTGACGCGGACCGGGCACATCGATCACAGTGGTGACGGTTCCGACGTCGTCGCGCTGCCAGGACGCGCCGAAGTGGTCCATGATCGCCCGCATCGGCAGGTTGTCGGCGAACATTCGTCCGGAAAACTTCTCGATGCCATCCAGCCGAGCGGCAACTGATAACGCACCAATCAGAAAGGTGCCGATCCCGCGGCCTTGATAGGCGTCGGCGACGGTGAACGCGATCTCGGCGAGGGTGCGGTCATCTGCGTCGCGGACGAACCGGGCGTCTGCGATCGGGTCGACACCGTCGGTCACAACCCACACGAAGTGGTCCACGTAGTCGACCTGGGACAAATAGTCCATCAGTGCTGGGCTGGGGACTCGCGGTGTCATAAATCGCCGGTACAGCGTCTCGTTGGAGAAGTGGACGTGACCGTGCACGGTGCGCTGACTGTCGCCGGGCAGGACCGGTCGGAGCATCAGTTCGGTGCCGTCGCGAAGCCGGAACGCTATCGGCGTGACGAACGCGGCCAGACGCTGGCGAACCGTGCGGACGAGCCGTTGCATGATGCCGGGAATGTGTACCATCCGGGCGAATGCGTCGCTGTCGCCGATCCAGCCAGTCAACGGTTCGGTTGTCGTAACGGTCGCGGTCCGCGGGATGTCGCGAAGGAGGGCAATCTCGCCCACGATCGTCCCGGGCAACACCTGCTCGATGATCACGACGTCGTCGTCGCCGATGTGCTTGACCTCAGCAGTACCGGACGAGATGAGCAGGAAGGAAAGGGCCCGCTCACCTTGCCGCATGAGCACTTGGCCGGCAGCGGCGTTCAGGGGCAGGAGACTCGCGGCCAATGGCATCAGATCCGCTGTCGGACATCCTTCGAAGATGTCCATTCTGGCGAGTTCATCGGCGCGCAGGCCGATCAGTTCGGCCACTGGGAAACCCTGGACAACTCCCACAAGCCGGGGACGCGCCGCGACCGCATTGCCATGAACGTCACCCCCTGGTCGCGGTTCACTGCGACTCAGGTTATGGCGTCGTCTCGGGCTCCGGCAAGAACACGGGCAAGAACCCCCCCGGCGTCCGGCAAAAGCGCGGGGCACGTCAGACTCCAGGAATGGACATCAGCGACGATCCGCTTGAACGGACCCGCGGCCTTCTCGAGACGACCGCCTCGGTGCGGCATGGCTTTCTCGACGTGTTGGGCGCATCGATGAGCTCTCCGGTTCCGACGCTGGCTCAGCGTGCGATGAACAGCCCGTTCGTCGCCGCCGTGTACGAGCGGATGTGGCGTCCGGTTTCGTTCTACCTGGCCAGCGGCATCACCACTCGGGCCGAACAACGGCGCGCATGCGAAGCGTTGCGCATATCGGGATCGAAGAAATTGCTCGACATCGCCTGCGGGCCGGGCAATTTCACGGCCGAGCTGGCAAAACGCCTGTCTGCTGGCGGGCTAGCCGTCGGGTTCGACATTTCCGAGCCGATGCTGACCCGGGCGGTACTGGACAACAGCGGGCCGCGGACCTGCTATGTCCGCGGCGACGCGCATCACCTGCCGTTCGGCGACGAAACATTCGACGCCGTCTGCTGTTTCGGTGCGCTCTATCTGATGCCTGAACCGTTTCAGGTCGCAAATGAGATGATGCGAGTCCTCAAGCCGGGCGGCCGGGTCGCGATTCTCACCAGCTGCGCCCCGGAGCAGCCACCGATCCGCCGTGCCATGGCAGTGGGCGCCAGCGTCATCGGGCTTCGGATGTTCGAGCGGAGCGCCTTCGTCGATCTGTTTTCTTCGGCCGGCCTGGTTGACATCGAACAGCACACGCAGCGCGCGCTGCAGTTCGTGGCCGCCGGCAAAGCCGCATGACCGTGCACTGGGCTGCTCATTCGGTCGAGCCGAGGGAACATGCCAGCACGCCGCTACTCACGCACGCACGACATGTTGGCGCGTGCGACTGATGTGAACGGGATAACGCGCTAGTTGTGGGCGGGCTGCCGTTCGGTCAAGTCTTCAACCTTGGCGCTTGGCGCGTTGGTCTTGACCGACTCGATGCCCTTCTCGGCGCTCGCCCTCGTCCCGTACGGCTGGCTGACGGCGATGATCTCACCATTGGCTGCCCTGAGGTGGAACCGATATTTGCCGGCCTTGTCCTTGCTGATTTCAAATTTGCCTGCCATTGCCAGTTCTCCTTTGCTCTGGAAATAGCAATATCGACGCTAGCACTCGCTTTGCTCTCGGTGAAGTGGTTTAGCGTTGACTGGTGCATGGATGGTTTCGTGCAGATCCACGTGCTGAGTTGTCAGCTGTCTTCTTTGCTGGGCGGTCAGTTTGGCAGGGAACCGCCGGTCAAACGGAAGCCATGTCTACCGGGTTGTCACGCCGGAAATTAAGCTTGCACTGCGCAATATTGCATAACTCGAGCTATCGCCTGAAGAGGAAAACCATGAAGGTTGTCGTGATTGGCGGCACAGGCGTCCTGGGATCAAAGGTGGTTGAAAAGTTGAGGGAACACGGCCACGACGTGGTCGCAGCGTCGCCTCGGACTGGCGTCAACACGCTTACGGGGGAAGGCCTCACCGAGGCTCTAAGCGGTGCCGACGTGGTTGTTGATGTGTCCAACTCGCCGTCATTCGATGACGACCCGGCGATGGAGTTCTTCACCAAATCGACAGCCAACTTGGCGGCTGCCGCGAAGGCCGCGGGCCTCGGGCACTACGTCGCGGTGTCGATCGTTGGTGCCGACCAGCTACCCAAGAGCGGGTACCTGCGAGCGAAGGTGGCCCAAGAGAAGCTCATCGAAGAATCGGAGATTCCCTATTCGATCGTGCGCGCCACCCAGTTCGCGGAGTTCACCGAAGCGATCACATCCTCGATGACAGTCGGCGACGAGGTGCGGGTACCGGACGCGCTAATCCAGCCGATCGCCGCCGAGGAACTCGCGGTCGAGGTCGCCCGCGTGGCAGCCGCTGAACCAGTGGGCGGCATCGTGAACGTCGGAGGGCCTGAGAAGATTACCTTCGAGCAGATGGCCCGTGCAGTCTTGGCCCGGCAAGGCGATGTAAAGACCGTCGTGGTCGATCCCCAAGTTGGTTACTTCGGGACACCACTCTCCATGAACAGCCTGGTTACGGCATAGGCAGGTCCTGTCGGACCGCCACGGCTGTGTACGGCCGCGCCACTCAACGTTGCTCGCCTCCCGGAGGTGATGACCATCCCGCCGGAAGGAGACCGACGGTCGGTCTCGTTGTCGCGGGCAGCTCGAGAAGGAGGTAAACAATGGTGCGTCGTGTCGCAATAGTTACCGGAGCCAGCCGGGGAATCGGCGCGGCGACTGCAGGGGTCCTTGCGGAACGCGGGTACCGGGTGGTGGTCAACTACCGGTCCAGTGCCGAGCAAGCAAACGAGGTGGTCCAGGCGGCGACCGCGGCCGGCGGTGAGGCCGTGGCGATGCGGGCCGATGTCACTGCCCCGGACGATGTCGCCGCAATGGTCGACGACACCGAACAGCGGTGGGGCCGGGTCGACATACTCGTGCACAACGCATTGATCCCGTTTGATGTCACCTCGTTCGCCGACCTGAGCTGGGAGCAACTCGCCGGCAAGCTGAACCAAGAACTGCATGCCGCATTCCTGATAACGAAAGCCGTAGTGCCAGCAATGATTTCCCGTAGTTACGGCCGTCTGGTCTATCTCAGCACGGGGTTGTCCCGCCGGCCTCGCGACGGAATGATCGCGCTGGGCACCGCCAAGGCGGCACTCGACCAGTTTGTCCGGTACATCGCACTCGAGCTGGCGCCGCATGGGATCACCGCGAACCTCGTCGCACCCGCCACGGTGGCCGAGACAACAGTGACCGAGCAGTTGACGACCGGGGAGGTGGGTCAACTTGGCGCAACCAACCCCATGGGGCGCCTCGTCCGGCCCGACGAGGTGGCCAGCACG
>JAFAQO010000157.1 GCA_019246375.1 Mycobacterium sp.
GCGTACCCGGTGCATCCGGGACCAACCAGATCGGCGGCATTGGAAACGCCGGCAGGGGCCAATAACAGCACTGCCGTCGCCGCCACGACGCCCGCCGTGCTGAGTGCCCTGCGTTGAACATGCTTCATGGGAATAGCCCTTTCGTGCAGTCGGCGGTGCACCGCCGGGAGTGCGTTCATACGGGGAATTCGGAGCCGATGCCCAGCCGGTTGGGGTTGAAAATCAGTCCTCGTTCGGGCCATCCGTAAGGGAACGAAAGCACCTGCGCCCCTGTGCTGGCCTGCCAGTCAAGCCGGTCTCAGGCCATGTCGTCGGTCACGGCACGATCACATGCGTGGGATCGGGCCGCAGGTCGGGCGGCGCCTGGCTGTAGTCACCGAACGGGCCGTCGCGACGCTCAACCGCCGTCCGCACGCCCTGGGTCGCGGCGGTGTGGATGAACTCGAGTGCTTCGGGGGTATTGCGCATCAGACCGTCAAGGATGCCGCCCAGCGTCTGAGTGGATGCCAGACCCATGTTCTCATAGGCCTGGTTGACAATCAGTTTTTGTGCTTGCAACTGCGACAGCGGGATTCGCGACAGCTCGGCTGCGATCTCGCCGACGCGTGCCTCCAAACGCTCGAACGGTACCGCCTCGTTGATCAATTCGATCTCGGCGGCCTGGATGCCGGTCAACGGCCGGCCCGTCAGCGCGTGCCACTTGACCTTCGCCAGGCTCAGCCGGTAAAGCCACATGCCGGTCAGATACGCGCCCCACATCCGGCTGTCCGGCGTGCCGATCACGGCGTCGTTGCTGGCGACGACGATGTCGGCGCACAGCGCATAGTCGCTGGCCCCGCCCACACACCAGCCGTGCACCTGCGCAATCACCGGCTTGGACGCCCGCCAGATCGCCATGAACTTGTGGGTGGGCCCGGTCTCGCGGGCGGTGACCATCGCAAAGTCCTTACCGGGATCCCAACGCCCGTCGGTCATCATGGCCTCGCCCCAGTGCTGGAATCCGCCGCCGAAGTCATAACCGCCGGAGAAGGCCCGGCCGGCGCCGCGCAACACGATGACTTTGACGCCCGGGTCGCGTTCGGCGGTCCCGACGGCGGCCTCAATTTCATCGGGCATGGGGGGAACGATGGTGTTGAGCTGGTCGGGGCGGTTCAGCGTGATGGTGGCGACCGGACCGGCCGTCGTATAGAGCAGCGTTTCGAATTCAGGTGTGGGCATAGCCGAAGCGAAGCCGTCGCCGCACGCCCACGTCAAGCGCCGGCCAGGAAAGTCAGCAAGTGCTCGTTCACCTCGCCGGGACGCTCCTCGTGCGGGAGATGCCGGCAGCCGGGAAGCTCGACCGTCCGTAAATCAGGGGCAATATCGGCCCAGATGCCGGCGACGTCGTGCGCTTGTCGTAGCCGTCGTGGGGTTTTTCGGTGTAGCCGTAGCCGCGCAGATCCGGGGCGATCACCGTGTAATGCTCTGCGAGCACGGGGATTTGATGACGCCAGGCATACCAGAATTCGGGAAAGCCGTGCAGCAGAATGACCGGCGGGCCGCTGCCGGCGATGACATAGTGTTGATCAATGCCGTTGGCTTTCACGCGGTGATGAGTCACCTCGAGCGGCATGGGAAGTTTCGTTGCCGGTCGTCGATGGGCTTAAACCTCGAACGAGATCGCCGCAACTGCGGGTCGCCGACGACGTTAATTCCGTACGGTCAAGGGGTACTGCCCAGGACAAGGTGCGGTGAACAGGGGTGAACTATGCGTGAGACTGGGCGGCCCCTGCGACCGCGCCGCGAAAGTGGGTTACGGCGCGCGCTGCAGGAGTTCCTCGCGGTGCCGCTGGCCATGGTGTTGGCCTTCGTCGTGCTGGCAATCATCACCAGCGTACTCGACCGCGCCAATGGAGCCTGGCTGCTGCCTGCTGAGCACGTGCTGTCCAAGGTTGCGCCGCCAAAGGAAAACCAGGCGATGCTGCGCACCATAGGGCCCGGCGTGCTGACCCTGATGACGATCACGTTCTTCCTGCTGCTGACCCTGGTTCACCGAATGGCCGATGTGTTCACCTGGGTGGTGGTGGAACAATTCTTGAGGCGCCGCGCCAATCAAGCGTTCTTCGGCTACTTCTCCGGCCTGTCGGCGTACTACATCATCGTCCTGGCGGTGGTCACCCCTGACAACGCCGTCTTCTCCACCGTCGTCGCGCTAGTCCTCAGCGTGCTGGCCTTGGTCGGATTGGTCATCTTCGGTTACCTCGTGCTCGACCAGCTGCGTCCGCCCTCAGTGGTCGAGCGCATCGTGCAGCACACGCTCGCCACACGCGCCGCTCAGCTCAGTCGGGTGCGGCAGCTGCGTCGCGAACCGCTGCTGGAGGACTACCCCACGACGATCGTGCATGCCGAATGCAGTGGCTACCTCGTCGACATCGATTTGGCCGCGCTGGGTCGGGCGGTTACCGCCACCAAAGGTGAGGTGGAAATCGAACTTCTCGCCGGCCTGGGCAGTCACACCGTGGTCGGCCGGGAGCTCGCGGCGGTCCGCGGAGAGAACGCGGGCGAGCGAGAACGGCTAGCCAATGCCGTCCTTGACGCCATGCGTTGCGGCCGGGAACGCCAACTCGACCGGGAGCCGGTTTACGGCGTGCATCGGCTGTCCAGCATCGGCTGGGCCGCGGCCTCCCAGCAGGACCCCGAGGCGGCCATCGTCGCCGTCGACGGGCTGCACACTCTCTTGGCGGAGTGGGCGCGTGAACGTGCCCCGGTTAACCGACCCGACGAGGACGGTGATCCGCTGCCGCTGGTCTACTGCGACACCACGATCGCTGAGGTGTTGTCCTCGCTGGCAAGCATCGCAGTCGCCGCCGGGTGCGGCGGCCAGCATCAAACCTGCGCGCAGGTGCTCGATGTTTACGCGATGGCGCTGCCGAGCCTGTCTTCAGACGCCCAGCGCATCGCTGTGGCGCAGGTGCGCCGTGCCGTGCCCGCGCCTTCGACGTACCCGTTGACCGTCGAACTGGAACGGTCACTCAGCAGGGTGACCCGCGTGCTGTTGGACGTCGGCTACCCGGACTTCGCCCAAGAGCTATCACGCATCGGTTCGCGGCTGGACGATCAACTACCCGCAGGTCCGCTGCAAGCACACGATTCAGGTCAGCCGGCATAGCGGTCGCGCAGTCGACTCAGCGTGTTTTCGATACCGACGGCATTGCGCTTGGCGAAGCCCGTCCGTTCGTAATATTTGAGTCGATCCTTGACCGGCCCGGTGTCGCGATAGTCGAACGTTTCGGTGACGCGGGTCGTGGTATGAGTCACCGCGGCGAATTCCCATCGCCAGCGGTGGCCAAGCGGATGCCGCCACTCGATGAGTTGATCGGGTTCGACCTGGATCACGGTGCTGGTGATGCGATAAGGCAGCCCGAACATCGTCATCTTGGTGGAGAACCGGGCACCCGGGGTCAGCGGCGCAGGCCCGCTGACGTTGTCTCGCACCGTGCCGGACCCGTCGATTTCACGGTGGCGACGCGGATCGGCGACGATCGAGAAGAGCTCACCTGCCGGGGCATGAACTTCGACCGAGCGGCTCACCTGGTTTGGTCCGGCGTCAACAGTGGTCACGTTCATGGCTTGCCCTCCTTTGTCGCACACCGTGCAACATCAGTCGTCGGCGTGCCTTTCATAATCCCATCGCTCGAGCCGCGCCTGTAGCTCGAGTAGGCCGACGCCGGCCAGTGGGCTGCCCACTGACAAGACGGCCACCATCAACAGATTCATCTCGACCCTTCCGATCTCTTACTAATGAGACGGTGGTTGTGCCGATGAGGTTCACTGCGCACGGCTGATCCGTATCCGCGCGGCAGCTCGGACCGGCAAGGGTCTGCCGCCACGCGGAAGCAAGAAGGGGTTAGTTGTCCGGCGGCGAGACCAATCCATCCGGCGATCAGCTTCGAATCCAATATGTGGGGGATCAGACCGTGGCACCGTTGTACGAGCGGGCACTCGATGCCGAACGCGATAGGAGCGGAGTCGACTCGTGGCGCAAGCTGCTTTCGGAACTAGGCATCGGTCGGCCTCGACAGTGCCGCGCGGTTGGCCAGGCTGGGCCCTCGCCAGCTAACCGGTGCTCATCAGATCGGCAGGGGTTGGCCGCCCAACTGGCGGCGAACTCATGAGCAGCGGCAACCGGCCGACTCGCGAAACACGCAAAAAACGAGCCGACTCAGCTGATTTCGGTGATTACGGCTTCCCTGCCCGGTTCTGGCG
>JAFAQO010000169.1 GCA_019246375.1 Mycobacterium sp.
ACCTGGGTGATGATGTCCGCAAGTTCCTTGCCGACCACGGATTGACCACCACCGACGTCTCAACGTGGTTGGTGCATGCCGCCGGCCCGAAGGTGATCGACGCGGTCGAAAACGCGCTGGAACTACCCGCCGACGCCCTCAACCGCACAAGAGATTCATTGCGACGCAACGGAAACCTCTCCTCGGTGTCGGTACTGGACATCCTTGAGGCCACCATGGCTGATCCGCCATCGCCGGGATCAATTGGGGTGATGATCGCCATGGGACCGGGCTTCTCCGCCGAACTCGTGCTGCTCGGTTGGTAGACGTCGACCTAAGCCCTGGACCGAGCCACATTAATCACGTCGATGAGCTGCTCGCGGCGCTCGACGCCGAGCTTGGCGAAAATGCGGTAGAGGTGTCCGTCGACCGTCCGCACTGAGAGAGAGACCTTCTCGGCGATCTGGCGGTTGGATAAACCAGCCGCAGCCAGCATCGCGATCTCACGTTCACGGTCGGTGATGGGCAGCGGTTGGGCCACGGAATGGACTGCGGGGGTCCGTATTTCGTGCTGGTGGGCCAGCCAGTGCGCCCTGGTCGACGACTCTATCTCCTTGCCACGCCGGCCGGTGCGCGCGTGTTCGCGCGCCGCTTGAGCCGCTGCGTCGGCGGCGAGCGCCACCGCGCCCAATTTGGCGAACCGATCGGCCGCGGCGTCGAGCAGACTGCCATCGTGGTTGGCCAGGCCGCGAGCGTGCTCCGCGATTGTTTCCGCCAATGGAGTGTTCAGTGTCTTGGCCAGCTTCGCTATCCTCGCGGTCTGCGAACGGTCGCTGAACCGGACGGCGGTATGCAGGGCGCGCATCTCGACGGCACACATGCCGGATTGTCGCGCGATCTGGGCGGCGCGCACCGAATGCATCTGCGCGGCCGACGTTTGGCCGACGCACGCCCGCTGCCACGCCCGGGCCAGCTCGAGTTCCGGCAAGAACACAGCGACCTGCGGGCCGTAGGCTTCCTCCGACCTGCGCAGCGCGGCAGCGGCAGCCTCACAGTCTCCCCGCGCGCCTTCGGCCTGCGCGGACCAGGCCGACACCAGCATCAACCACGCAGACGTAAAGTCACGCGACATCGCCGATATCGCGTCGCGAAAACCAGAACAGGCGGCCGGCAGCGCACCCCGGCCAAGCTGGACGACCCCCAGCATCGCGTCCACCATCGCGTTTGCTCCCGGCACGCCCGCCGCCATTGCGGCAAAGCGTTCCCAAATCCGCTCGGCCGCCAGGAAATCCCCGGCCGCAGTCAACGCCATGATCTCGGCTACCCCGATGGTGAACCGGTGCGATCCCCATTCGCTGAGCGCAGCCGCCCGCAACCCCGCATCCGCTATCCGGTGAACTTCGCCAAACCGGCCGACGAGGGCTAACGCACACGACGTTGCCACCGCCGCCCACACCGCCGCCAACGGCAGCACATCCGGTCCACACAGCATCGGGCCGGTCTCGATCGCTGTCGCAACATCCCCGGAGAAAAACCCAAACGACACCTCCAGGGCCGTGACAAGAACGACGAAAGCCTCGGAAGCGACACGATTCTTCACATCGGCGAGTACCTGGCGTGTCTGCTCGACTTGCCCGCAGTTAAAGAACAGGTTCAAGGCGCGCAGAGCACCCCACTGCACGATCAGCCAGTCATCGGCACCATCGGGGGGGTCGACGTCGGCAAGCACTGCCTCGGTCTCGTCGCCCCGTCCCCGCCAGCTCAGTACCCTGGTAAGCACGATCGCGGCCGGCAGGCCACCGCCACGGTCGAACGCGAATCTTGCCAACTCCTCTCCGCAGGCGAAGTTCGACATGGTCATCGCGCTCGCCGCCGCATCGATCACCACATCAAGTTCCGGCGCAATGTCGCTTCGCATCATGAACTGGGCCAGCTGTATCCGGGCGCGCACGTCCGGCAACCTCGAGCGCTGGGCTTCCGCCTGCAGATGCATCCGAAGATGTTGTGCCAGCATGCCATTGAGCTGGCGCGAGCGCACCACCCCAGCTCGTTGCAGTGCCGCTTCACCCAAGATGGGGTGAAACAACCGCGCCACCCTGTTGGATCCATCGGCAACCAACTGGATCACACCACGGCGCTCGAGGCGTCCTACCGCGTCGGCGTCGCAAAGCCCACGCAGAACCTCCCAATCCAGCACCTCCGCAGCCGCCAAAACCTCTACCGCCTCCAATTCCTCCGGCGCGAAGGATCGCAGACGAAACTCGAGCAGATCGTAGAGTTGGCGGTCGGCACGCAGGGCACCTCGAAGTTCCCACCCGCCTTCCGTGTGGACCACGACCCCACTTTCCGTACCCGCGCTCAACACGCCGCGCAGCAGCAGCGGGTTGCCCACAGCCCGTTCGTGTAACTGGTTGACCAGCTTGGTATCGACGACACCGCCGAGCACAGCGCGGGCGAGCTCCCCGGTCTGGTCCCGGGTGAACGCTTCAATGCGCAGGCTCAGCAACAGCCCCTCGTTCCACAACGCTGTCACCGCGTCGGGCACCGCCTCACCCGACCTAATCGTCACAATCAATCGGGCGCTGCCGCTGGCCGCGAGTTGGTATAGCAACGTGGCCGACAATGAATCGAGCAACTGGGCGTCATCGACGACAAGAACCAGGTCGTCTTCCTGCTCCAAGGTCTTATGCGCGGCGGCCAGCATCGCGGCTGGTTCATCTGCCGCATCAACGGTCACCGACCGATAGAACGCGCCTAATGGTACGGTGCTGCCGGTTTGAGTGCCCAGCACAAAGCGGACCGTTCGGCCGCGCGACTCGAGGACCTTGGCAAGGGCGCGAGCCAATGTGGATTTACCGACCCCGCTCTCGCCGACCAACGCGACGCCCTGAAATTTTGAGCCTTTGCCGAGTGCCGTCAGCGCCTGACGGAACTCGTCTTCACGGGCCACCATCGGCCACGCCGACACGCTCAGCGTTTGCACTGGATGCCGAACCTCCCCAGACAGGCCTTCGGGTCGAACGCTATCCTACCCGGACAAGCCTTCGGGTCAGACGCTATGTTGACTCTTGACTAGTTTGCCCCAGGTATCAATAATTTAAACAAACCGTTGCCTACCAATTAATTTGACATCCGTATAATTCGATACACGCTTGCTGGCTCAACCCGCCCCGCGTTCGACTTCGTACGCATCGGTGCAGCCGGTTCGGGTATCCAGCACCGAGAACAGCGACCCCTGCAGGTTTACGGGGCGTCTTTAGCCGGCCAGGCGCACCGGCAATGCCTTCGGTCCTCGAATCGATGGGGTGTTGAAGTACGACAGTGTGCCGACCGTGAGGCTGTATTCCGGAAACCGGCAGAGTAGTTCTTCGAGTGCAACCCTTGCTTCGAGGCGAGCAAGATTAGCGCCCATGCAGAAGTGGATGCCACTGCCAAAAGCGATGTGTTTTCGCCCTACGCGATGAATGTCGAAACGGTCAGCGTCTTCGAAGACCCGAGGGTCGCGGTTCGCCGCGGCCAAGAGCAGCATCACTTTTTCACCCGCGCCGATAGTGTGTCCGCGTATCTCAACATCGGTCGTCGTCGTGCGGGTCAATGTCGGGACAGGTCCCTCGAATCGCAACACCTCTTCAATCGCGTTGGCAGCAACGCAATATTCGCGACGATCTCAGCCCGCACGTCTGGGTGGGCGGCCAGCACGGTGGCGGCATTGCCGAGCAGATTTGTCGTGGTTTCGTTGCCGGCGATCAGCAGAAGTGCGCAGAAGCCGAGGATTTCGCCGTCGGCGAGTTTGTGCTCATCGACCTCGGCATGCACAAGGGCGGTGACCAGGTCATCGCGCGGGGTGGTGCGACGAGCGGCGATGACTTTGCCGAAATAGTCGAAGATGTGGCTATAGTTGCGGACCAGCGATTCGTAGTCGTCGGCCGTGGTCGCCATGATCCCGTTGGACCATTGTCTGAACAACTCGCGATCGCGGGGATCTACGCCCAGCATCTCGGCGATCACCATGATCGGAAACGGCCCAGTGAACGTCGACACCAAGTCGACTTCCTCTTCGTCGGACATCGCCTCCAGCAGATCTCTTGCAGTACGCCGGATCAGGCTTTCTTGTGCAGCTATGCGTTTGGCAGTGAACGCCTTCTGTAGAACCCTTCGCAGCTCGGTCTGCCGGGGTGGGTCCATCAAGATGATCATCGGCTTGAGGCCTGAGAACCCATCCAGGGTGATGCCGCTCGCGGATGAAAAGAGCGACCATTGGCGCAAGGCGTCTTCGACATCTTCGAAACGGCTGATCGCCCAGAACCTCGGTCTGTCATTGCGGTGAACCGGGCGCTCTTCGCGCAGCGCGGCATATACCGGGTGGGGATTTCCGAGGTGCGAACGAGAATAAGGATTGAAGTTCATGTTATTGACGATGCAGGCCCGAAGCGCGCGACGTCTCCCGCGACCACCTAGGCGTAAAGGTGACCGGAAGCTTGCCCAGCCCGGTCATGGTCGGGTTGCCGAGGTACTCATGAACACCGGTGACGTCGACCTGGTAGTCGGGGATGCGGTCCAAAATCGCCTTCACCATCACCTCGAACATCACTCGCGCCAAATGCGATCCGATGCATCGATGCGGTCCCAGCCCGAAGGCGACGTGGCGATTAGGTGCCCGATCCAACACAATTTCGTCGGCCCGCTCAAACTCTTGCTCATCATGGTTGGCGGCGAGCCAGCTGATGATGACGCGGTCATTGCGTCGTAGCTGTTGCCTTCCCAGGACGACGTCGCGAGTGACTGTGCGGCTCAGTTGCTGATTGACCGAGAAATACCGCAGAAACTCATCTGTGGCGGTGCGGTAGAGCTCCGGGTGGTCGATGAGCTGTCGTCGCAGATCCCGGTGAGTGCCCAGGTAGAGCAAGCTCAGCGCGGTTTGTGATGTTGTGGTGTCGACGCCACCACCGATGAGATTCCAGAGAATGCCGAGGATCTGCGCGTCGTCGAGACGCTTACCGTCGAATTCGAACTGCGCCAGAAAACTGGTCAGGTCGTCGCGAGGCTCGGCTCGTCTGGCCGCTGCGAATTTCAGCAGGCCGTCCATCATGGCGGGGATCGCGGCTATCGCGTCGGCGTACTCGTCGCTGTCCTGGGGAACAGCCATGACGGAGTGGAAGAGCTTGGCGTAAAGCTCCCAGTTGTCGTGGGGCAGGCCCATCAACTTCATGGTCAGGATCGCGGGAACCGGGCTGGCGTAGTCGAGCACGAGGTCCATCCGCCCGTCGCCGATCCGTTGATCAAGGAAGCTGTGGGCCTGTTGCTCCATGAAGGGCCGCATTTGCTGGACGGCTCCCGGCGAGAAGAACGGGGCAAGTGCATGCCTCAAGGCTTGGTGGTAGGGACCGTCGACTTCGCCGATTCCGAGGGCTGGTTGGCCTTCGGGACGCGGCACGCCCATTTCGCCCTGGTAGTCGACACCGTCGGGCGCGTTCGGCTGGTATTTGTGCGCGAATGTGTTGCCGTCCCGCGCGATTTGGGTGACCGCGTCGTAACTGCTGACGAACCAGAAGCCGTCGTAGTTCTGGTTCCACGCCACCGGACATCGGCGTCGAAGGTCGGCGTTGATCCGCAATTCGTCGAGGTTGAATTCGTCTGAGTGATGATCGAAGTCAACAACCGCGTCGGCGCTGACGTCGGGTCGCCCAGAACCTTCAATCATCGAAAAGCACTCCGGCACAGGCAAATCAGCTAAATATAGAGTAGCGGCAGCGGCGTTATCGCTAAGTTCTTGGCTGATGGGCTATCTTGGCAAGTCCAAGCGTATCGTACTGCGCGAGAAGTCGAGGCGGAACGAACTATCGACGAGTGCGCGGCAGGAGCGACGGATTGTCGGCACTCACTCGTTACGGAAGGTGAAATGACCAGTCGTCGGACGGTTTTCAACCACGTTGGGTTATGCGTCGCTGATCGCGACCGGTCGCGCCGCTTCTATGAGGGCCTGCTCGGGTTCAAGTTCTGGTGGGAAATTGATCCGCCTGATGATGCCACCAGCCAGCTTCTGCAGCTGGCCAAGCCGCTCGGAGTGCACGCGACCTACTTAGTTCAAGACAACTTTGTGCTCGAACTTATCGACTACTCGGAACGCAAAGTACACGCCGAGTTAAAGCGAGTCATGGACCAGGTAGGGCTGACGCATCTGTCGCTATCTGTACCCGACCTCGACGCCGTATTGGGCATGGTCGACGAGTTCGGGGGATCGGTGGTCAAGGAGACGGTGTCCGAGGGATCGGCGATGATCCGCGACCCCGACGGACAACTGCTCGAACTGCTTTCGGACGCCTGGCTCGCGGCCCTGCCGCTTCGCCCTTAGTACGCGATAGCTCGCCGAAAATCCTTCCGGCGCCGCGAACCGTTTCACTGGGAACAGTCCGCGACGCCGGAAGGTGGTTTTCGTTGCGTCAGTACAGCGGGATCCAAGTCCCGAAGTACCAGAAGCCCCAACCCCCGAAGATGGGGTTGAACACCGGGATAACGGTGAAGCCGTTGTTGTTGAACGGCCCGAAATCCCTTCGCCCGTAGTTGATATCGCGCGGCGGACCGGCCCAGCGGCGGTTCCAGCCACCCGGAGGCGGCGGGCCGTTCCAGCCACCCGGAGGCGGCGGACCGGCCCAGTTGGGCGGCGGGCCACCAGGAGGCGGGCCGTCATTCCAGCCGTGCCCTCGTTCCGGCGGCGGGGGCGGCGCGCCGTGACCTGGTGTGCTGAATCCGCGTGGGGCATCTGTGGGACCGCCCACCTGATCGTTACCCCGATCGAATGATCCCTTGGGCGTGAACGGCGCCGGTCGAGCCTGCGGGCCCGGGGGCGGGCCACCCGGTTGTTGCGGCCCCTGCGGGCCTTGCGGGCCGCCGCCTGGTCCTTGCGGGCCGCCGTGCGGTCCCTGCGGTCCGCCGCCGGGTCCTTGCGAGCCACCGCCGGGTCCTTGTGGGCTGCCGCCGGGTCCCTGCGGGCCGCCGCCGGGTCCCTGCGGGCCTTGCGGGCCGCCGCCGGGTCCCTGTTGTGGTCCGCCGCCGGGTCCCTGTGGGCTGCCGCCGGTTCCCTGTGGGCCGCCGCCCGGTCCTTGCGGAGCGGGCGCGCCGCCTCCGCCTCCGGGACCGGGTTGGCAGTTCGGGCAAGGTGGTGGCGGGTCGGCGTACCCGAGCCCGACCCCTACCGTCAGTCCTGACACGCCGAGACTTGCGGCGATCGCCGCCGCGCCGGCAACGCGTTTGACATACATACCTAGTTCATCCCTCCTAGGCGTCGACGACGCCTACTACCCTGACGGCGGACGGCGCCTTCGTGTGGGAAGTTTGTTTGCGCTAGGGACACGTCACGTCGATCTCGAATGGTTTGCTCACTTGCTGCTGACTGTTCGTGTCAACACCAGTCGCGATGCCGGTGATCTTGTACGAGTTACCGTTCTTCGTCGCCTGGGCGCTGCCTTGATTTGCGGAGTCGGCGTAGCCCAACGTGATGCCGTTCGGATTGCCCAGTCCCACCGAATGGACAAACGGCGGGTTCGCGTCGGTGACCACCGCGCCGATCCCGTTCGCCGGGTCGCCGATGCCGATGTTGATGTTGCCGTTGGCCGGAGTGCAGGTCGCCTTACCAGTGACGTTCTGATTCTGGCCGTCGACGATCACCTGCTGCGCGCTGGCTTGGGCAGACGTCGGGCTCGATGA
>JAFAQO010000184.1 GCA_019246375.1 Mycobacterium sp.
TGAAGGGACACCGCAGTGTTGACGCCGAAGTCGTTGTGTACCATCGACCTTCACGCCGTTGATGCTACTCGCGGACCTGGGCCGGCCCGTCGAGCAGACTGCACCCCTCGGCGAGCGCCGGGCCGTAGGTGATGGCGCTACATTCGCACTCCCAGGTGATGTGCTCCCCGCAGGAGCATGGGATGGTATAGACGATCATGTGTCCCGGCAGGAGCCAGTGACCGCGAGTGCAGCGTTGGGGCGGTGTGTCCATCCAGTGCGTATGGGAACGGCGGACCGGGTCGCTAACATCAGCAGTCACAAAACATCACATTGGCATCTCTAATTTAGCTAATCCAGGGTGGTGCGTAAATCGTTACGATTCGTTGTCTTCCCGTCGCCGTGTCGTTGCCTCCCATAGCCAGGGTCGCAGGTGGACACGATGGGCAACGTCTACATCACCGAGTGGTAGCCGGCAGATGCTGAAACTGCCGACGCATTGTCGCAATGGCACCGCATCAAGCGGGAATTCCACGCCGGACCGGTGTCCCGCACAGCTGTCTGTATCAGGCCCTCGCGTGGCTGGCATGCAGCTCATCGGCCGGTCGAGCCTTAGTCTGGTCTTTAGCCCAGCGGTAGTCCGGTTTGCCCGCGGGTGAGCGCTTGACCTCGTCGACGTACCAAAGAGCCCGCGGCACTTTGTATCCCGCGATCTCGCTGCGCACGAACCGGTCCAGTTCGCTCAGCGCCGGACGCATTCCGGGACGCGGATGCACGACGGCGGCCACGCACTGGCCGTACCGGTCGTCGGGCACTCCGACCACCAAGGCGTCGAACACGTCGGGGTGACCCTTCAAGGCGGCCTCGACTTCCTCAGGGTAGATTTTCTCGCCGCCGCTGTTGATCGACACGGAGCCGCGACCCAGCATGGTGACTGTGCCGTCGGCCTCGACTTGCGCGTAGTCACCCGGGATCGCATAGCGGACGCCGTTGATGGTCTTGAATGTCTCGGCGGTCTTCTTGTCGTCCTTGTAGTAGCCGACGGGAATGTTGCCCTTCTTGGCGATGACGCCGCGCACCCCCGAGCCGGGCTTCACTTCATTGCCGTCGTCATCGAGCACGACAGTGCGATGGTCAATGGTCACTCGCGGACCCCCGGTGTGCGCCTCACCCTTGGTAACCAAACTGGTTCCGCCGAAGCCGGTCTCCGATGAGCCGATCGAGTCGGTGATGACTCGGTTGGGCAGCAGTTCCAGCAGCTTCTCCTTGATGCTCGGCGAGAACAGCGCTGCAGTGCTGGCGAGCAAAAACAGCGAGGACAGGTCGTAATCATTGTCTTTGCTGAGCGCGTCGAGCAGCGGTCGCGCCATCGCGTCGCCGGTGAAGAACAGCAGGTTTACCTTGTGCTTGTGGATGGTGCGCCACACCTCGTCAGCATTGAATTCAGGCGCCAGAACGGTTGTTTGGCCGGAGAACAGCGACATCCAGGTGGCCGACTGGGTGGCGCCGTGGATCATCGGCGGGATCGGGTAGCGGATCATCGGTGGATTTGCCGTTGCCTGCTTGGCCAGGTCGTACTCGTCTTTGACGAATTCCCCAGTGGCAAAGTCGGTTCCGCCGAAGAGCACTCGATAGATGTCTTCGTGGCGCCACATCACGCCCTTGGGGAAGCCGGTGGTCCCGCCGGTGTAGAGCAGGTAAATGTCGTCGGCGCTGCGCTCACCGAAATCACGCTCCGGCGAGCCCTGTTCGATTGCGGCGTAGAACTCGACGCCACCGTAGCGCTGGAAGTCCTTGTCGCTACCGTCCTCGACGACGAGCACCGTCTTCACGTTCGGGGTCTCGGGCAGTACCTTGGCGACGCGATCGGCGTACTGCCGCTCGTGCACCAGCGCAACCATGTCGGAGTTGTCGAACAGATAGCGCAGTTCGCCCTCGACGTAACGGAAGTTGACGTTCACCAGGATGGCGCCGGCCTTGACGATGCCGAGCATCGCGATCACGATCTCGATGCGGTTGCGACAGTACAGCCCGACCTTGTCGTCTTTCTTGACACCATGGTCGATCAGGTAGTGCGCGAGGCGGTTGGCGTTCTCCTCCAGTTGCGCGTACGTGAGCTGGTCGTCGCCGCAGATCAGGGCGACGCGGTCAGGGACGGCATCGATGGCATGCTCGGCGAGGTCGGCGATATTCAGGGCCACGGACCCCAAATTAGAACGTGTTACAGTTCCTGACAAGTCTGTGGCTTACACGCAGGAAGGCGGACACCGGTGAGCGAGCCCGATGCGCTGGTTGAGCAGCGCGGACACACCCTTATCGTCACGCTGAACCGGCCGGCGGCCCGCAACGCGCTGAGCACCGAAATGATGCAGATCATGGTCGAGTCGTGGGACCGCGTCGACAACGATCCAGAAATCAGGTGCTGCATCCTGACCGGGGCCGGCGGCTACTTCTGCGCGGGCATGGACCTCAAGGCGGCGACCGCCAAGCCGCCGGGCGAGTCGTTCAGGGACGGCAGCTATGACCCGTCGCGGATCGACGCTCTGCTTAAGGGGCGGCGGCTGATCAAACCGCTGATCGCCGCGGTTGAAGGGCCGGCAATCGCCGGAGGAACCGAGATTTTGCAGGGCACCGATATCCGCATCGCCGGCGAGAGTGCGAAGTTCGGCATATCCGAAGCGAGGTGGAGCCTGTATCCAATGGGCGGTTCGGCGGTGCGGCTGGTACGGCAGATTCCCTACACGGTCGCTTGCGATCTGCTGTTGACCGGGCGGCACATCACCGCGGCCGAGGCCAAGGAGATCGGCTTGATCGGGCACATCGTCCCCGACGGGCAGGCGTTGACCAAAGCGCTCGAGATCGCCGAGGTCATCTCGAGCAACGGACCGATGGCGGTGCAGGCGATCCTGCGCTCAATCCGGGAGACCGAAGGGATGCCCGAAAACGAAGCGTTCAAGATCGACACCCAGCTCGGTATCCAGGTGTTTCTGTCTGAGGACGCGAAGGAAGGCCCGAAAGCTTTCGCCGAAAAACGCACGCCACAGTTCAAGGGTCGTTGACCGCGCCGATACGCCGAACGTGTATTGGTTGCGAATTCGCGGCTGATTTTTCGCACTGGTTGCACGCTGGGGAGAGGTGTCGGGCCACCCAGGCACACTCCCAACCATGGGGGAGCCATTTATCGGCAGCGAGGCCGTCGCTTCCTCGCAGTTGACGCCATACGCACTGCGAAGCCGCTTCACCGCGATCTATCCGGACGTTTACATTCCGCGTGATGCTCGTGTCACCGCGATCACCCGGGCGAAGGCCGCCTGGTTATGGTCACGGCGACGCGGAATCATCGCCGGCCACTCGGCGTCGGCACTGCACGGCGCCAAGTGGGTCGATGATCGGGCACTGGCCGAGTTGCTATACGACTATCGCCGCCCGCCAAACGGTGTGCGCACCTGGTCGGATCGGGTCAGTGACGACGAGATTCAACTGATCGCCGGCATGACCGCGACGATACCGGCCCGCACTGCCCTCGATCTGGCCTGCCGGTACCCGGTCGGCAAGGCAGTCGCGGCCATCGACGCGCTCGCTCGTGCAACTGACCTGAAGATGGCCGACGTCGAGCTGCTCGCCGAGCGTTACCGAGGCCGCCGCGGTATCCGGCGCGCCCGTATGGCGTTGCAGCTCATCGATTCCGGCGCCGAGTCGCCGCGCGAGACATGGCTGCGGCTGCTTCTCATCCGCGCGGGCTTTCCGCCGCCACAGACCCAAATTGCGGTGTTCGACGAATACGGCCAGCTGATCGCCGTACTTGATATGGGTTGGGAAGACCTAAAGCTCGCCGTGGAATATGAAGGCGACCATCACCGCACTGACCGAAGGCAATTCAATAAGGACATTCGGCGCGCGGAAACGTTGACCGCCCTCGGGTGGATCAACGTGCGCGTTACGGCGGAAGACACAGAAGGTGGCGTCATCGCCCGGGTGTCCGCAGCGTGGCAACGTCGAACGTGCACTGAGGGCCAACTAGGACCCGATTCTTCGCCCTGAATGCACGTTGGGCGACTCAGCCCACAGGTGCGCTCGGTGTGAACACCACCGGCATCGACTCCAAGCCGCTGACGAAATTGGCCGGCCGCAGTGGCAGCGCATCACCGGACGCTAGCCCCATGTCGGGCAGCCGCCGCAGCAGCCGCTCCTGCATCAACGCCAGCTCTAGTCGCGCCAGCTGGTTGCCGAGGCAGAAATGCGTCCCGAAGCCGAAGGCCACATGGTTGTTTGGGTAGCGGTCGATGTTGAAGTTCTCCGGGTGGTCGAACACCTTCTCGTCGAAGTTGGCCGACTCGAATAGCAGCAACATCTTCTCGCCCTGCTTCAGTTGCGTGCCATGGAATTCGATGTCAGCAGTCAGCGTACGGGCCATGTTCTTCACCGGCGACGTCCAACGAAGCATCTCCTCAATGGCGTTCGGAAGAAGCGAAGGGTCGGCGACCAACCGCTCATGCTGATCCGGGTGACGCAATACTTGTGCAGTGCCGCCCGACAGCGTGTGCCGGGTGGTCTCGTCACCACCAATCAGAATCAGCAACGTCTCCATGACAATTTCGTCGTCGGTGAGCCGCTCGCCCTCGACCTCCGAGTGGATCAGCACACTGATTAGGTCGTCGGTCGCTTGCTCACGCCGACGCGCGATGATGTCGCGAGTGAACTCGTTGTAGGCCGCGAATGCGTCCATTGTCACTTGAAAATCGTCTTGAGATACGTGCGAACTCAGAAACGAAACCAGATCGTCGGACCACTTAAGGAACATCCCGCGCTGCTCGGGCCGCACACCCAGCATGTCGCCGATGACGGCCATCGGCAGGGGCGCTGCCAGGTCTCGCACGAAGTCACACTCGCCGCGTTCGCAAACCGTATCGATCAATGCATCGCACAGCGCGCCGATCGACTCCTCCTTGTCCTTCACCCGCTTACGCGTGAAGCCGGCGTTGACGAGCTTGCGCCGCAAGAGGTGTGCCGGATCATCCATGTCGATCATCATCGGGAGCGCTTCTTGGTCTGGACGGATTCCGCCGGCATTGGAGAACAGCTCGGGCTGGCGCTCCGCCTCGATCGCCGCCTGGTACGTAGCCGCGGCCGCTAGGCCGTTGCGATCCCGGAACACCGGTTGATTGGCACGCATCCAGCGATACGCCTCGCGGGCTTGCCGGCCATCGGAATAGAAGGTGCCGTCCGCCAGGTCGATGTTCAAGATCGTGTCGGGGATGGTCGACGTCATCAACTAACCTCCAGGTATGCCTGAATCACAACACACCATCGCCGGGAAAGTGCTCACCATGCCGGTGCGGGTTCGCAAGGCAGACGTGCACACCGCGATGTTCTCGGTTGACGCCGAGGCGGCGCAGCGGCTCATCGATTACAGCGGTCTCGAGGTCTGCCAGCACCGCCCCGGCCGCGCCGCAGTCAACCTGACACTTACCCGCTATATCGACGGTGACCTCGGGCAGTACCACGAATTCGCCACCTCCGTGAATGTCAATCCGCCCGGCTCGCAGGCACGCGGGTTGCGGACGCTCGGCGCGGCGGCGGCGTTCATTCACCATATGCCGGTCGATCAGAGCTTCACGCTTGAGGCCGGCCGCACCATCTGGGGATATCCGAAGATCATGGCGGACTTCACCATTCGCGACGGACGCGCGTTCGGGTTTGACGTCAGTGCCGAACGCGCGCACATCGCCGGCATCGACTACGGCCGCGGCCTGCCAGTGCCGTCTATGTTCACGTCGCGACCGCAAATGCTGACGACCTACACCCATGCCGAGGGCACCACCCGCGAGGTGCACTCGGAAATGCGGGTCACCGGTCTGCGCGGCCGGATCGGCGGGGCAAGGCTGCGGCTGGGCGATCACCCGTACGCCAAGGAGCTCGCGTCGCTGGGCCTGCCGAGGCGGGCGATGGTGTCGACGTCCGTCGGCAATGTCGAAATGTCCTTCGGCGACGCTCACGCCGTCTAAGCCCATCGGGCCAATCTAGAACGCGTTCTAATCCCCTGGCAAGGCTCGTTCAGATCAACGCGGCAAGCTCGCGGACCTGCTCTGCGCTGCGGGCGGACACGACCATCATGGTGACACCGGCCGCCTCCCACGCAGTGATCTGCTTACGCACGTAGTCGACGTCACCGACGATCACGGCGTCATCGACCAGCTCGTCCGGGATGACCTTGGCGGCTTCGTCCTTGCGGTTGCTGCGGAACAGCCGGGTGACGTCGTCGACCACGTCGGAGTAGCCCATCCGGCGGTAGACGTCGGCGTGGAAGTTGGTGTCCTCCGCGCCCATCCCACCCATGTAGAGCGCCAGGTACGGCTTGATGCCCGTGAACGCCGCCGTCCGGTCGTCGGTGATGACCACCTGGGCGGTCGCGCAGATCTCGAAGTTTTCGCGGCGGTGCCGTGCGCCGGGCCGAGCGAACCCTTCGTCGAGCCACTCGTTGTACATGCCGGCCAGTCGCGGTGTGTAGAAGATCGGTAGCCAGCCGTCGCAGATCTCGGCGGCGAGGGCGACATTCTTGGGGCCTTCCGCGCCGAGCATGATCGGGATGTCGGCCCGCAACGGGTGGGTGATCGGCTTGAGTGCTTTACCCAAGCCGGTTGTGGCCGCTCCGGTCAGCGGCAGCGGGAAGTGCGGGCCGTCGCTGGTGACGGGTTTCTCGCGGGTCCAGACCTGGCGAATGATGTCGATGTATTCACGGGTGCGGGCCAGCGGCTTGGGAAACGGCTGCCCGTACCAGCCTTCCACCACCTGCGGGCCGGAAACGCCCAGCCCGAGAATGTGCCGGCCATGAGACAGGTGGTCGAGCGTCAGCGCCGCCATCGCACACGCCGTCGGGGTGCGCGCGGACAGCTGGACCACCGATGTGCCCAACCGCACCCGCCTGGTCGACGCGCCCCACCAAGCCAGTGGCGTATAGGCGTCTGAACCCCACGCCTCGGCGGTGAACACCGCGTCGAAGCCCGCGTCCTCGGCCGCGGACACTAGCTCGCCCGCGTTCTCCGGCGGCTGAGCACCCCAGTACCCCAGCTGCAGTCCCAGCTTCATCTCCGGCTCCTTGCCTCGATTGTTAGAACCTGTTCTACTCAAAGGCGTGACAGCCAGCTCAAGTCGCCTTACCCTGCTCGACCAACCTGAGCCTCCGCTTTCGGCACCGCTGACCTTATCCTTTGACTACACCCGTTCGGTCGGCCCGACCCTGAGTAAGTTCTTCACCGCCCTACGCGAACGCCGCATCATCGGCGTGCGCGGATCCGATGGCCGAGTGCATGTGCCGCCGCCCGAATACGACCCGGTCACCTATGAACCGTTGGGCGAGATGGTACCGGTGTCGTCCGTCGGCACCGTCAAGTCCTGGGTCTGGCAACCGGACCCACTGCCGGGTCAGCCCCTGGACCGTCCGTTCGCTTGGGCGTTGATCAAACTCGACGGCGCCGACACCACGCTCCTGCATGCGGTCGACGCCGGTCAACCCGCCGCGATCCGCACCGGCAAGCGAGTGCACGTCCAGTGGGCCGACCAACCCGTCGGCGCCATTACCGATATCGCGTATTTCGCGCTGGGCGAAGAAGACTCGCAAGAGGACGCTGCCGAGAGTACTGACGACCGCGATCCGGTGACGATGGTTGTCACGCCGATCACGCTCGAAATTCAGCACAGCGCCTCCCATCCGGAAAGTGCCTATCTGCGGGCGCTGCAAGAAGGTAAGCTGCTCGGCGCGCGGACCGGGACCGACGGGAAGCTGTATTTCCCGGCACGAGAAGCCGATCCTGCCACCGGGATGGCCCTCGACAAGTACGTCGAGCTGCCCGACAGGGGCACGGTGACGACGTTCGCCGTCATCAACATCCCGTTCGCCGGCCAGCGCATCAAACCGCCCTACGTGGCGGCGTATGTGTTGCTCGACGGCGCCGACATCCCGTTTCTGCACCTGGTCTCCGAGATGGACGCACACGAGGTCCGGATGGGTATGCGGGTCGAGGCGGTGTGGAAGCCGCGCGAAGAGTGGGGACTGGGCATCGACAACATCGAGTACTTCCGGCCGACCGGCGAACCCGACGCCGACTACGACACCTACAAACACCACCTGTAAAGGGCTTACTTGCAATGAGCGCTCGCGAGGTTGCGGTCGTTGGTTTCGCCCACGCCCCACACGTACGCCGCACCGACGGCACGACCAACGGCGTTGAGATGCTGATGCCGTGTTTCGCCCAGCTCTACGACGAGCTTGGCATCGCACGCGCGGATATCGGCTTCTGGTGTTCAGGTTCTTCTGATTACCTTGCCGGGCGGGCATTTTCGTTCATTTCGGCGATCGACTCGATCGGTGCGGTTCCGCCGATCAACGAGTCACACGTCGAGATGGACGCCGCGTGGGCATTGTTCGAGGCCTACATCAAGTTGCTCACCGGCGAGGTCGACACCGCGCTGGTGTACGGGTTCGGCAAGTCGTCGGCGGGCGTGCTGCGCACCATCCTGTCGCGGCAAACCGACCCGTACACGGTGGCGCCGTTGTGGCCGGATTCGGTGTCGATTGCCGGTTTGCAGGCCCGCCTCGGACTCGATTCCGAAAAGTGGAGCTTTGGTCAGATGGCCCGGGTTGCGTACGAGTCGTTCGCTCAGGCGCAGCGGGTGGACAGCGAGCCGCCACCCAAGAGCGTCGACGATCTGCTGAATCGGCCATTTTTCGCTGATCCGCTGCGGCGCCACGACATTGCGCCAATCACCGACGGCGCCGCCGCGATCGTGCTCGCCGCCGACGGTCGCGCCCGCGAGCTGCGCGAGAACCCGGCCTGGATCACGGGAATCGAGCACCGGATCGAGTCACCGGTGCTGGGCGCCCGCGACCTCACGGTGTCCCCGTCGACCACCGCGTCGGCCGAAGCCGCCACCGGGGGCAAAGTCCGCTCGATTGACGTCGCCGAGATCCATGCGCCGTTCACCCACCAGCACCTGATCCTCACCGAGGCGTTGCGGCTGCCGGCGTCGGCGAAGGTCAACCCTTCGGGCGGCGCGCTGGCCGCCAACCCGATGTTCGTCGCCGGACTTGAACGCATCGGATTTGCGGCGCAACACATTTGGGACCGCTCGGCGCAGCGGGTGCTGGCGCACGCAACCAGCGGGCCGGCGCTGCAACAGAACTTGGTCGCCGTGATGGAAGGGAACGACTGATGGTCGCGCCAGCGACGATGCAGAGCGAAGCGATGAGGAGGAGCGGCACAGTTGAGCACCGCCACCGACGATTCAGAGCGCGATGAGGAGCGGCGCTGATGGCTAAGCAACTCGCCGCCGTACTCGGCACCGGGCAGACGAAGTACGTCGCGAAGCGGCAGGACGTCTCGATGAACGGGCTGGTGCGTGAGGCCATCGACCGGGCGCTGGCTGATTGCGGGGTGACCTTCGGCGAGATCGACGCGGTCGTGGTCGGTAAGGCGCCTGACTTCTTCGAGGGCGTCATGATGCCGGAACTGTTCATGGCCGACGCCATGGGCGCCAGCGGCAAACCGCTGATCCGGGTGCACACCGCGGGTTCGGTGGGCGGATCCACCGGAGTGGTGGCGGCCAGCCTGGTTCAGTCGGGCAAGTACCGTCGGGTGCTCGCGATGGCCTGGGAGAAGCAGTCGGAATCGAATGCCATGTGGGCGCTGTCGATTCCCGTGCCGTTCACCAAACCGGTCGGCGCCGGCGCAGGTGGCTACTTCGCGCCGCACGTGCGGGCATATATTCGCCGCGCCAATGCGCCAACTCATATCGGCGCGATGGTCGCGGTCAAGGACCGGCTCAACGGCGCCAAAAATCCGCTGGCACATGTGCAGCAGCCCGACATCACTCTGGAAAAGGTGCTGTCCTCCCAGATGCTTTGGGATCCAATACGTTTCGATGAGACGTGTCCCTCGTCAGATGGTGCGTGCGCCCTCGTGATCGGCGACGAGCAGATCGCCGATCAGCGGGTCGCCGACGACCACCCGGTCGCCTGGATCCATGCCACCGCGCTGCGCACCGAGCCGCTGGCGTATGCCGGCCGCGACCAGGTCAACCCGCAGGCCGGCCGGGACGCTGCGAAGGCGCTGTGGAAGGCGGCCGGCATCTCCAGCCCCATTAATGAAATCGACGCCGCCGAGATCTACGTGCCTTTTTCTTGGTTTGAGCCGATGTGGCTGGAAAACCTGGGTTTTGCGCCCGAGGGTGAGGGCTGGAAACTCACGGAGGCCGGCGAAACCGCGATCGGGGGGCAGCTACCGGTGAATCCGTCCGGCGGCGTGCTGTCGTCGAATCCGATCGGCGCCTCAGGCCTGATCCGATTCGCCGAGGCGGCGATCCAGGTGATGGGCAAGGGTGAGGCGCACCAGGTCCCCGGCGCCCGGAAGGCGTTGGGCCACGCCTACGGTGGTGGCTCGCAGTACTACTCGATGTGGGTGGTGGGGGCTGACAAACCATGACCGCCCGATTGAAGTACACCTGCAGTATCGCGATGGGCCCGATCGATCAATTGATCGACATCGCAAAGACCGCCGAGGAAGTCGGCTTCGACGCTATCGCATTGCCCGACTCGTTGTTCTACATGGAGAAAGCGGCTGCCGACTACCCCTACACTCCGGACGGCTCGCGGATGTGGGACGAGAACACCCCGTGGGTGGATCCGCTGATCGCCGCGGCAGCGATGGGCGCGGTCACCTCGACGCTGCGGTTCTACACCAATGTGATGAAACTGGGCTCCCGCAACCCGCTGCTACTGGCACGGCAGGTTGGTTCGGTTGCCAACCTGACGAACAACCGGTTCGGGTTCGGGGTTGGAATTGGCTGGGCACCAGAAGAATTCGAGTGGTGCGGAGTGCCGTATAAGCGCCGCGGTGCCCGGGTCGACGAGATGATCGACGTCATCAAGCTGGTGTTGGGTGGCGGCATGGTCGAATTCCACGGCGAGTTCTACGACTTCGACCGGTTGCAGATGAGCCCGGCGCCCAGCGAACCGGTGCCCTTCTACGTCGGCGGGCATACCGACGTCGCGCTGCGCCGCGCCGCCCGGGTGGGTGACGGGTGGACCAGCGCAATGATGACCCACGAACAACTCGCCGAAACCATTGCCAAGCTGACCACGCTGCGCGTCGAATACGGCCGGGTGGACCAGCCATTCGAGTTCCAGGCGGTGTGTATCGACAAGTTCGGGGTGGACGGTCACCGGGAACTGGCCGAGGCCGGGGTCACTGACAACATCGTAATTCCGTGGGTTTTCGACGGGCTGGGCTTCGACGCGCCACTGGACAAGAAGATGGACTCGCTAAAACGCTTCGCCGACACCTACATCCACTCCGGTTGGCAGGACACATGACCGAGACGCAGACAAAAACCGAACATTCCGCGCACGCAGCCGGCCGCCGCTCCCGGGAAGCGGTGCGGGCCAAGGACAAAGCCGCCTGGCTCGCAGTGTTCGCCGACGATGGCATCGTCGAAGATCCGATTGGCCCTTCGGCTTTCGACCCGGAAGGCAAAGGACACCGGGGGCGCGACGCCATATCGGCCTTCTGGGACATGGCCATCGCCAACACCGACAACATCGAGTTCGACTTCCGCGATACCTACCAGTGTGGCAACGAAGAAGCCAATGTCGGGTGCATCTACATCACGATGGGCGGGTACCGGGTGACCGCGGAAGGGGTATTCACCTACAAGGTCAACGACGCCGGCGAAATGGTGGCGCTGCGCGCCTACTGGGAGATGGACCGTGCGGCAGCGACTGCCCGGGCGGTCTGAGCCGACTCCGGCCACGGGTGCGGAAGCCGGCTACGGCTCGATCGGCTCCAGCCCGCAAAGATAGCGGCGGGCCAGATCCTGGTAGGCCCGTGGGTTGACGTTGACCCACATTTCGGCGCTTGTTCCCGCGATCGGACCCTTGACCTTGGCGGGCGCCCCCATGACCACCACCTCCGCGGGAATATGGGAACCCGCCGTCACCAGGGCGCCCGCTGCAATCATGCTTCGTGCGCCGATCACTGCGCCGTCGAGAATGGTGGCGTGGTTGGCGATCAGCGCCTCGGCGCCGACGTGGACCCCGTGGAGAAGACACATGTGTGCCACCGTCGCGCCCGGACCGATGTCGACGGGGATTCCGGGCGGCGCATGCAACACCGACCCGTCCTGCACATTTGCGCCTTCGCGCACCACCACCGGCCCGTAGTCGGCGCGCAACACGGCGTTAAACCACACCGATGCCCCTGCCTCGACCGTGACGTCGCCGACCAGGGTGGCGGTCGGCGCGACAAACGCGGTGGGATCAACCTTCGGCGATCGGCCTTCGAAGGAAAACAGTGGCATCGTTCAGATATACCGCAGGTGAGCTTCGCCGGAGCCGTCGTCGTTGCGCGAGCCCGCGGGAAAACTGTAACGTGTTCTAGTTAGAGCTATCGAGCTGGAGGCGTCATGGCTACCGAGACTGCCGGGATCCGCGAGATCGACACCGGCACCCTGCCCGACAGGTATGCCCGCGGCTGGCACTGCCTTGGCCCGGTCAAGGACTACTTGGACGGCAAGCCGCACTCGGTCGAGGCGTTCGGCACCATGCTCGTCGTGTTCGCTGACTCGCACGGCGACCTGCACATCCTCGACGGCTACTGCCGGCACATGGGCGGCAACCTTTCCCAGGGCACCATCAAGGGCGACGAAATCGCCTGCCCATTCCACGACTGGCGCTGGGGCGGCGATGGCAAATGCAAACTCGTGCCGTACGCCAAGCGCACACCAAGGATGGCCCGCACCCGCTCCTGGACCACCGATGTGCGCAGCGGTCTGCTGTTCGTCTGGCACGATCACGAGGGCAACCCACCGCTACCTGAGGTGCGGATCCCGGAGATACCCGAGTTCGCCAGCGATGGATGGACCGACTGGCGGTGGAATTCGATCTTGATCGAGGGCTCCAACTGCCGCGACATCATCGACAACGTCACCGACATGGCGCACTTTTTCTACATCCATTTCGGTCTGCCGACGTACTTCAAGAACGTCTTCGAGGGTCACATCGCGTCGCAGTATCTACACAACGTCGGCCGGCCGGACGTGAACGATCTGGGCACCTCTTATGGCGAGGCGCACCTGGATTCAGAGGCGTCGTATTTCGGCCCGTCGTTCATGATCAACTGGCTGCACAACACCTACGGCGACTACAAGGCCGAGTCGATCCTCATCAACTGTCACTACCCGGTGACCCAAGATTCGTTTGTGCTGCAGTGGGGTGTCATCGTCGAAAAACCCAAGGGCATGGATGAGGCGATGACCGAAAAGCTTTCTAAGACGTTCACCGAAGGGGTCAGCAAGGGCTTCCTGCAGGATGTCGAAATCTGGAAGCACAAGACGCGCATCGATAACCCGTTGCTGGTTGAAGAGGACGGCGCCGTCTATCAGATGCGACGGTGGTATCAGCAGTTCTACGTTGACATCGCCGATGTCACACCGGATATGACCGACCGCTTCGAGATCGAGGTGGATACCACCGTCGCCAACCAGAAGTGGCACGTCGAGGTGGAGGAAAATCTCAAACGGCAAGCTGAGAAGGCCGAGCAGCCCGCGACATGAGCCCACGCGAGGAGCCACCCGACGTCGACCGACTGGCCGAGTCGATGCTCGCACTACACGGTGGTCACGACAGTGACCACGAGACACCGCAGGCCGCCCATGGCCGTCGCAGCGGATCCTGGGCTAAGGCATCACCTTTCGCCAACGATCCGGAACGCGCTGCCGTGGTGCGCGAGGCCAGTCAGCGCGACCGGGAACGCTACCTGACGTCGGGTCTGCAACCGGTGGATTGCCGGTTCTGCCATGCGACCGTCACCGTCAAGAAGCTGGGGCCGGGGCATACCGCGGTGCAGTGGAACAGCGACGCCTTGCAACGCTGCGCTCATTTCACTGAAATACGCACGTCCGGTGGAGACAGCGCACGGACCAAAGCCTGCCCGAAACTGACTGACAGCATCAAACATGCGGTGGCCGAAGGCTGTTTGGATGCGATGTCGACCGCTCCTGCTCCGGGTGACGGTTAAAGTCCGGCGAACCGCGCCTTGACGGACTCGGCGGTCAACCCGTAATCCGCCAGCGAGTAGGTGTGCTTCGGAGCCCGTGCACCGGTCTGGCTCTCGGAGTGGCATATCTGCATGGCCCGCCGCGCCTCTTCGGTCAATGTCAATCCGAAGTAACGGTAGATCCCCTCCACGGTAGCCAGCGGATCCGCGACAAGATCGCGGTAGTCGACGTCATAAAACTGCGCCGGATTATATTTGGCCCGTTCGGAATTGAACCGCTCCAGGCCGCGTGACCAGGTCTCCATCGAGTCGTAGCCGATCTGGGCGCCCACAAAGGTATGTGACCACCCCTCGGCGGTATGTTGGGCCAACGAACACATCGACGCCATGATCGTCTCGACCGGACGGTGCGTCTGGATGACAAGCGCGTCGGGATAGGTCGAAATCAGCGCGTCGAGTGCGAACAGGTGGCTGGGGTTCTTCAGTACCCACCGCTTGTCGGCCTCGTTGAGGCCGATCAGCTGCAGGTTTTTGCGGTGCCGTCGATACGCCGGTGTCCAATCCTGTTGGGACAGCCACTGCGCATAGCTGGGCAGGTGTGCCAGCGTCTCGTAGGACACCGAGTGAAATGACTGCCGCAGCAGCTGCCAGCACTCCTCAAGTTCGTCGGCCGCCATGAAGTGCAGTCCGGTGTAGCCCGGATTCTCGTTATGGTGCTGGGTGAACTGCGCGTCGAGCTGGCGATACACCGGGTTGGACTCCCAGGTTTCGCGGGGTGGACGGGGTTGCGGGTATTCGGCCAGCCACATGTGTAGACCTTGATGCGCCGGGTCGGCGCCGAGCAGCCGGTGCAGGGCCGTGGTGCCGGTGCGTACCAGCCCGGTGACGAAGATTGGCCGTTCGATGACGACGTCAGCGTGCTCCGGATGCTGCTTCCATGCCGCCTCGGACTGCAACCTGGCCATCAGCGCCCCACGCAGGAAGAACCGGTTCATCTTGCTGCCCAACGGTGTCAGGTCCGCTTCACGTTGATACGACTCGAGCAACACCCCGAGCGCTTCGCGATAGTTGTCTTCGTCGGTGCCGAAGTCGTCGAGCCCGATCAGCTTGGTCGCCGAGGCGTGTAGGTCGTCGACGGTGCCGACGTCGGTGCGATCGGCCATCAGGCCTTGTACTCCCCGCAGTTGACGTCGAGAGTCTGACCGGTGATGCCACTGGCCAGATCACTGGCCAAAAAGATGATCGCCGATGCCACCTCGTCTTCGGTCGGCAGCCGCTTGAGGTCGGAGTTGGCCGCAGTCGCGGTGTAGATCTGGTCCACCGTGGTTCCGTATTTGCCGGCCTGGTGCTCGAAGTAACCCTTTAAGGTGTCGCCCCAAATATAGCCGGGCGCAACCGAATTGACGCGAATGCCTTGCTCCCCGAGTTCCGTGGCCAGCGACTGCGACATCGCCAGCAGCGCGGACTTCGCCATCTTGTAGGCGCCGTACTTCGCCTGCGAGTGCCGGATCACCATCGAGTTGACATTGACGATTGAACCGCTGGACTCCGCGAGCGCAGGCGTGAAGCCCTGGATGAGCCGCAACGCCCCGAGCACGGTGAGCTCTATGGCGTCACGGATGTGCTGGAATGTGGTGCCGGCCAACGGCTTCATCGACGGAACCCGGAACGCGTTGTTGATCAGCACGTCGACCTTGCCGTAGGCCGCCAGTGCGGTGTCGACCAGGTTCTTTACTTGATCGTCGTCGGTGATGTCGGTGGCTACCGCGACCGCGCGACGTCCGACGTCGGTGATCTGCTTGGCGACATCGTCGAGACGTTCCGCCGTGCGCGCCGCCAGCACGAGATCGGCGCCATCACGCGCGCATCGGTGCGCCAACGTGGTACCCAGCGCCGGTCCGACGCCGCTGATTACCACCACCTTTCGTTTGAGCATTCCGGTCATTCACTACCCCAGCATTCTGTTGGCGATTTGGTGCTGCCGCTGGGCGATTCGCGCGCGCCAGCCGTCATCGGAAATCTTGTTGTGCTCGTAGTAGGGCAGAGCGGCGGGGACCGCGTCGAAGTCCACCAGTTCGACGGTGGGTCCGTCGGCCTCCGTGAGCCGGCGTGATACCCGCTGCCAGCGGAACTGCAGGAACCCGCGTCGATGTCCCAGCGTCTCGACCCAGTTGGTGATGCCGGGGTTTTGGTCGGTCACGACGATGCGGATCTTGCCGTCCGGGTCAGCTTGGGCCTGGCTTGCGTTGAGCGAAGTTTGGTGGTTGATGTAGTCCAGCGAGATGTACCACAGGCTGCCAAGTTGGAAGCCCAGGTAGGGCGCATCGCTGACCGGCACGGTGATCACCAGCGCCTGATCGGGCTGCAGGTCGAAGTGACCCGCAGAGGAGTACTGCGTCGCCAGGCCGCCAGGGGTCAGTCGGGGCGCCACCATGGTGTTGACTGGAATGTTCAGGTAAAACCACTGCGGGAACTGCAGCCAGGTCTTCACCCGATTGACGAGCTGCTTTCCTGCTGTGGCATACCGTTTTTCGATCGTTTCACGCGTCAGGGGCGGTGGCGCGGTGCCGGCGGTGTCCAGCCTCGAGATGGCTACCGTCCCGCGCCGCTGTGACCAATCGCCGTAGACCTCACGGATCACCAGTTGCCCAGGGGCGCTGGGGTGCAGCCGCCATTCGAAGGTGCCGTCGTCGGCCATGTCGAGTTCGCGGTCGTCGAACGCCGCCTGACTGCCGGGGACGTTCTCATCGGTGTACTCGCCGCCGAGCAGCTGGAAGCTCAGGTCCGTGGTGGAGCCGCGTGTTCCGGTGACCAGGTAGTCGTGGTCGGCGTGGACCCGGCAGCCGAAGTAGAGGGTGTCCGGATTGTCGAGGCCCATCTTGGTGAACGGGCCGGTTCCCGACTGCAGGAAGGGGTGGTCGCGCTCGTAGTCGAAGGCCAGGTGTGTGCAGGCGGCGACACAGCCCGCCAGATACTGCAGCCCTTCGAGCAGGTCGGCTTCGGTCTCGATGTGCGGTGCGCCGGCTACCAGTTGCTCGGCCTCTGCGATCGCCTCGATGAGCGGCTGTGAGAACACGCCTCGACGCTAGAACGTGTTCTAGTTCTCGTCAATGGGCGAACATTCCCGCGCGTCGTCAACGGCGTTCAGAGACGAGGCCGACTCACTAGGGTGGGCAACTGTGGGACAGGTCGATCAGGTGCTGGCGTACGTCGGGATGCCGATTCAGGTAGTCGATGACGTTGCCATTGCCACCCTCCGCCTGCGACTTGGCGATCAGCTGCTGGTGGAGGTCGGGATGCTGCTGCAGGTACGAGTCGATGGATTGACCCACGTCCTGATTGCACTGGGGATCCGCGTTGGCCACCGGCAGCGCGATCACCGCCGCAGCGGCAGCGGTTAGCAGCCCCCCGGCGAGCACGCCGTACAGTCCGCGGCGACGGGGACCGACTGTCTTGAATGTCACGGTCATACGGAGCAGGTTACTCGCGGCGCCTTTACGTAAGCTGTGTGCGCTAGTGGCTGACCGCGGCGCCGCTTTCTTGCTCCCGCTTGATCTCCAGCGCGATGTCGATCAGTTGGTCCTCCTGGCCGCCGATGAGTTTGCGCTGACCAGCCCGATACAGCAGCGCTGAGGCAGGAACGTCGTAGCGTTCGGCCTGCCGAATCGCGTGCTTGAGGAAGCTGGAGTACACCCCGGAATAGCCCATAATCAGCGCGTTGCGGTCGAGCAAGCATTCGGCCGGCATCGCCGGGCGCACGATGTCCTCGGCGGCGTCGGCGATGTCGAAGAAGTCGATGCCGGTTTTGACGCCGATTTTGTCGAACACCCCGATCAGCGCCTCGACGGGTGCGTTGCCCGCGCCGGCGCCGAACCGGCGGCAGGAGCCGTCGATCTGCTTGGCGCCGGCCCGGACCGCCTCTACCGAGTTCGCCACCCCCAGCCCGAGGTTTTCATGCCCGTGGAAACCGACCTGGGCGTCGTTGCCAAGTTCGGCCACCAGCGCTGAGACCCGGTCGCGCACGCCTTCGAGGACCAGCGCTCCGGCGGAGTCGACGACGTAGACGCATTGGCAGCCGGCGTCGGCCATGATCCGGGCCTGGGCGGCCAGCTTCTCCGGCGGAATGGTGTGCGCCATCATCAAGAAGCCGACGGTTTCCAAGCCGAGTTCGCGGGCCAGGCCGAAGTGCTGAATGGAAACGTCGGCTTCGGTGCAGTGGGTGGCGATGCGGCAGATTGAGCCGCCGTTGTCCTGCGCTTCTTTGATGTCGTCTTTGGTGCCTACCCCCGGAAGCATCAAGAAGGCGATCTTGGCCTGTTCGGCGGTCTGAGCCGCGAGCTTGATCAGCTCCTGCTCGGGTGTTTTGGAGAAGCCGTAGTTGAAGCTCGAACCGCCCAAACCGTCGCCGTGGGTCACCTCGATTACCGGCACACCTGCGGCATCCAGTGCCGCTACGATGGCGCCGACCTCGTCTTTGGTGAACTGGTGACGCTTGTGGTGGGACCCGTCGCGCAGGGACGTGTCGGTCAGCCGGATGTCCCAGATCGGATTGAAGAAGATTTCGTCGGTGTTCATTGGCGCCACTCCTCGACCCCGGCTAACGCCGGCATCATCGTCATCGGCGGTGTTCATTGGCGCCACTCCTCGACCCCGGCTAACGCCGGCATCATCGTCATCGGCGCGGCTCATGCCTTCACTCCTTGCGCCGTCGCGGACAGGGATTCCTTAGTGATCTCTTCGCCGACCTTGGTGGCCGCGGCGGTCATGATGTCAAGGTTGCCCGCATACGGCGGTAGATAATCGCCGGCGCCCTCAACCTCGACAAATGTGGTGACCAGCGCCTGACCGCCGGAGTTGATCGACGGGTCGTCGAATTGCGGCTCGTTCAGCAACCGGTAACCGGGGACATACGTCTGCACCTCGGCGACAACGTCATGAATGGATTTCGCAATCGCATCGCGATCGGCGTCGTCGGGGATGGCGCAGAAGATCGTGTCGCGCATGATCATCGGCGGCTCCGCCGGATTCAAGATGATGATCGCCTTGCCGCGCTCGGCGCCACCGATGGTCTGCACCCCGCTGGCCGTCGTCTTGGTGAACTCGTCGATATTGGCGCGGGTGCCCGGGCCGGCCGATACCGAGGCCACCGAGGCCACGATCTCGGCATACGGCACGTCGACGATCCGGGAGACCGCGTACACGATCGGGATCGTGGCTTGTCCCCCGCAGGTGATCATGTTGACGTTGGGAGCGTCGAGGTGTTGACGCAGGTTCGCCGGCGGGATCACCGCCGGGCCGACCGCCGCCGGGGTCAAGTCGATGGCCCGGATCCCGGCGTCCGCGTATTTCGGCGCCGCTTCTTTGTGGACGTATGCGCTGGTCGCCTCGAACAACAAGTCGGGCTTTTCCGGCTGAGAGAGCAGCCAGTCCACCCCTTCGTGGGTGGTTTCCAGGCCGAGCTTGCGTGCCCGGGCCAGCCCTTCGCTGTCCGGGTCGATGCCAACCATCCAGCGCGGCTCCAGCCAGTCCGAGCGCAGCAGCTTGTAGAGCAGATCAGTGCTGATATTGCCTGACCCGACAATGGCCACACTTGCCTTCGACGGCATATCCAAATGCTCCTCTTATTCGAACGACAACCGGACGGACCCCAGGCGGGCGAACTCGGCGATGAAGTCGTCACCGGGCCGGGCGTCGATGGCTCGCGTGCACGAGCCGGGTAACACGACGTCGCCGGCCCGCAGGCGCACGCCAAAACTTTCCACCTTGCGGGCCAGCCAGGCCACCGCGGTGACCGGATTACCCAACACCGCATCGCTGCGGCCCTTGGCCACCACCTCGCCGTTGCGGGTCAGCACCGCGTCGATTCCGGTGATGTCGATGTCCGTGGGCGCCACCCGCGTCGCGCCCAGCACGAAGCCCGCCGAAGACGCGTTATCAGCGATGGTGTCGCACAACGCGATCCTCCAGTCGGTGATGCGCGTGTCGATCAACTCAATCGACGGCACCAGAGCTTCCGTCGCCTCTAGCACGTCGTCTTCGGTGCAATCTGTACCCGGCAGGTCATCGGCCAAGATGAAACCCACCTCAACCTCCACCCGCGGGTAGAGGTATTTCGCCGCCCTGACCGGGGTGTCCTCGAACACCTGCATCTCGTCGAGCAGATGCCCGTAGTCCGGCTCGTCGACGCCCATCATCTGCTGCATCGCCAACGACGACAGCCCGACCTTGTGACCCACCACCCGAGCGCCCTCAGCCACCCGCTGCCGAATGTTGATCAGCTGGATTTCGTAGGCGTCGACGACGTCGATCTCCGGGTAGGCAGCAGTCAAGGGGCTGATCGGTGCACGGCTCCGCTCGGCCTGCGCCAAATCGGCGGCCAGCTCGTCGCGGGTGACGCTCTCGAGCATGAGCCGAAGTCCCCTCGTCGGTGTGACCGGGCCGGTAGCGCCCCGCCCGGGCAATTCTATAACGTGTTCTACATGACAAGTCAGGAGTGCGACGTCGTCGTGGTCGGGAGCGGAGGCGCGGGCATGGTCGCTGCCCTCACCGCTGCTCACCGGGGACTTTCGACAATAGTCATCGAGAAGGCGGCGCACTACGGCGGCTCCACCGCGCGCTCCGGCGGCGGAGTGTGGATTCCCAACAACGAAGTCCTCAAGCGCGACGGCGTCAAAGACACCCCGGAAGCGGCCCGTGCCTATCTGCACGGAATCATCGGCAACGTTGTCGAACCGGAGCGCATCGACACCTATCTCAAGCGCGGGCCCGAGATGCTGTCGTTCGTGCTGAGACACACGCCGCTGAAGATGTGCTGGGTGCCGGGATACTCCGACTACTACCCGGAAGCTGCCGGCGGGCGCCCGGGCGGGCGTTCGATCGAGCCAAAGCCGTTCAACGCCAAGAAACTTGGGTCTGAAATGGCCGGTCTTGAGCCGGCGTATGGCAAGGTGCCGCTCAATGTAGTTGTGATGCAACAGGACTACGTGCGATTGAACCAGCTCAAGAGACATCCCCGAGGCGTGCTGCGCAGCCTGAAGGTCGGCGCACGGACAATGTGGGCGCAGGCAACCGGTAAGAACCTTGTCGGCATGGGACGCGCCCTGATCGGGCCGCTGCGGATCGGGCTGCAGCAGGCCGGCGTTCCAGTCAAGCTGAACACCGCGCTCACCGACCTGTACGTCGAGGACGGCGCGGTACGCGGGGTGTACGTCCGTGACACCGGCGGGTCCGAAACCGCCGAGCCCATATTGATCAAGGCTCGCCGCGGGGTGATCCTCGCCTGCGGTGGGTTCGAGCACAACGAGCAGATGCGGGTCAAATACCAGCGTGAGCCAATCACCACTGAGTGGACGGTCGGCGCCAACGCCAACACCGGTGACGGCATAATTGCCGCCGAAAAACTCGGTGCCACTTTGGATCTGATGGAAGATGCTTGGTGGGGTCCGACGGTGCCACTGGTGGGCGCGCCATGGTTCGCATTATCGGAGCGCAACTCCCCCGGCTCGATCATCGTCAACATGTCGGGCAAGCGATTCATGAACGAATCGATGCCGTACGTCGAGGCATGTCATCACATGTACGGCGGGGAATACGGCCAGGGACCCGGACCGGGCGAAAACATTCCGGCGTGGCTGGTGTTCGACCAGCAGTACCGAGACCGCTACATTTTCGCGGGACTGCAGCCCGGCCAACGTATTCCGCGTAAATGGCTGGAGTCCGGTGTGATCGTCCAGGCCGACACGCTCGAGGAGCTGGCAAGCAAGACGGGTTTGCCGGTCGACGAGCTCATCGCAACTGTCAAGCGTTTCAACGGCTTTGCACGATCAGGTGTCGACGAGGACTACCACCGCGGCGAGAGCGCCTACGACAGGTACTACGGGGACCCGACCAATAAGCCCAATCCCAATCTTGGCGAGATCAGCCACCCACCGTATTACGCGGCCAAGATGGTACCGGGCGATCTTGGCACCAAGGGTGGCGTTCGCACCGACGTGCACGGGCGCGCGCTGCGTGACGACGGCAGCATCATCGAAGGTCTGTACGCCGCCGGCAACGTCAGCGCCCCGGTGATGGGACATACGTATCCGGGACCGGGTGGCACCATCGGGCCGGCGATGACATTCGGCTACCTTGCAGCACTGCATATCGCCGAGCGGGCGGTCTGACATGCCGATCGATCTGGACGTCGCGCTTGGCGCAGAGTTTGGGACCGTCGAATTCTCCTGGACGGCCACCGATGTGCAGCTATACAACCTGGCTTTGGGCGCCGGGGCGGACCCGACAAACGCGCGAGAACTCAGCTACGTGATCGACCACAAGCCGCAGGTGCTGCCTACGTTCGGCTGCGTCGCGGCGTCGTTTCACGAGATCGAACCGCCAAAGGTCAATTGGCCCGGCGTAGAGATCGACTTGGCCAAGGTGCTGCACGCCTCCGAGCAAGTGACCGTTCCGGCGCCGCTGCCGCCGTCCGGCACCGCCCGCGCTACCAGCCGGATCGTCGAGATCTGGGACAAGAATAAAGCCGCCGTGGTGGTCCTGGAAACGTCGGTGACAGCACTGGACGGCACTCCGCTGTGGACTCAACGCCGTTCGATATTCGCCCGCGGCGAAGGCGGTTTCGGTGGATCACGCGGGCCATCGACGTCGGACGCCGCACCCGATCGTGCGCCGGACGTGGAGGTCGAGATACCTGTGCTACCACAGCAGGCGCTGCTGTACCGGCTGTGCGGCGATCGCAACCCCCTGCATTCGGATCCCGAATTCGCGGCCGCTGCAGGGTTTCCGCGGCCGATCCTGCACGGGCTGTGCACCTATGGCATGACGTGCAAGGCAATTGTCGACACGATGCTGGATGCCAACGTCAGCTCGGTCGGCTCCTATAGCGCGCGGTTCTCGGGTGTAGCGTTCCCCGGCGAAACGCTGAAGGTCGGCATCTGGAAAGAGGACGGCCGACTACTGGCCAGCGTTGTCGCGCCCGGCCGCGACAACGCGGTGGTACTCAGCGGAGTGGAGCTGATTCCGGCCTAGCTTTGGCGGCGAGCGTGACGATGCAGTCACGTTCAGTCGCCATCGTGACTGTATCGTCACGTTCGGAGAGCGAGGGCAGCGCGTATACGACGCACAATGTCGACAGGCGAGTCTCCGGCGATGACCCGGATGACGATCCACCCGCGGCGCTCGAGTATCTCCAATCGCCGGATATCCCAGGTGTATTGGCGCCGATCACTCCTGTGCTTGTCGCCGTCGTACTCGGCCGCCACTTTGACGTCTTCCCAACCCATGTCCAGGTAAGCGATTACGTCACCGAATTCGTCGCGAACCGGAATTTGCGTTTGTGGCCTGGGGAGGCCGGCCCGTATCAGGATGACCCGCAGCCAGCTTTCCTTGGGTGACTGGGCACCCGGATCTACTAGGCCTAGCGACTCGCGTGCACGCCCGATACCGCGGCGTCCGCTGTATCGCTCGACGAGTAGCTCCACTTCGGTGACTTTGAGATCAGTCGCGCTAGCCAGCGCATCGATTGCCGGCACCGACGTCATCACCGGATACCAGCAGGCCAGATCAAGCGCAGTTCTGGCCGGGGTGGTGACCGGAATGCCTTCCACAATTTGAATCTCGTCGGCTTCCAGGCGATCACCCCATACCCGAAGTCCCGGCAGTCTATGCCGATTGTCGTGGATCAGCTCTGCTGATTGCGGAAAGTCCACCCACTTACTGCCGTACAACGCAGACGCAGAAAAGCCTGCCACGACGCCACGTCGACGCGACCACAGCCACGCGGAGCGAGCCCGCATCCCAGGCGTCAGGTCGGTACCTTCGCTGACGTAGACATCGCGGAACACACGCGTGAACCGACGACGCAACTGGTTGTGCGAGGCAACGCCAGCCGCGACCGCTTCACTACCGACAAATGGTTCCCCCATGGCGGCAGCGTGCCACGACGCGCCAACCTCGTCACTTCAGCGTGACGATGCAGTCACGTTCAGTCGCCATCGTGA
>JAFAQO010000348.1 GCA_019246375.1 Mycobacterium sp.
ATCAGTTCCATTAACACCACTTCTGTCACTTGAACCACTGCCGTAATTCTCTTTGAATCGACAATTCTCTTTGAATCGACCTCGCGCTCAAATCAATCGCTCCGGATGTCAATGAGATCGGGAGAACCATGTTGCTGACCAAGAGCGCCGTCAGCCTGGCGGCCGGTGTGGCCGCCGGCTTGTTCTTGGCCATGGCATCATCGAGCCCCACCGCGGCGGCCGACCCAACGACGCCGACGAACCCGGAGACGCCGACGAACTCGGGCGCGCCCAGTGTGGAGAACTCGGCGGCGGCGCAGGAGTTGGCCGGTACACAGGAGTCCGCCAAGTTACCGCTCGACATCTCCGAGATACTGCAGAGCAGCGCTTCGGCATTGAATTCTATCCCTGTCGTTTTCCCAACGACGCCGGTGGCAGTACTCCAGAGTACCGCCGCCATGCTGGCCGCGGCGGGACTGTCGGGATAACAGTCTAAATGGTCTCACGCCACTCGGTATGTTGGCTCAAAACCCCAGCCGGCCAAGCTGTTTAGGGTCGCGCTGCCAGTTCTTGGCCACCTTCACGCGCAAGTCGAGATACACCTTGGTGCCCAGCAGCTTCTCGATCTGGCTACGCGCGGCGGTCCCGACCTCGCGAAGCCGTGCGCCGCGCTTGCCGATCACGATGCCCTTCTGGCTGTCGCGCTCGACGTAGAGGATGGCGTGCACGTCGATCAGGTCGTCACGCCCCTCGCGCGAGTTGACCTCGTCGATGACCACCGCCAGCGAATGCGGCAACTCGTCGCGCACACCCTCCAGCGCGGCTTCACGGATGAACTCGGCCATCAAAACCTCTTCCGGTTCGTCGGTCAGCTCACCGTCGGGGTAATACGCCGGACCGGGCGGCAACGCCCCGGCCAGCACGTCGATCAGCACGTCGATCTGCTCGCCGGTGACCGCGGAGACCGGGATGATCTCGGCGAGCCGGCCGTCCGGTATTCCGATGAGCTCGCTGACAGCGGCGAGTTGTGCGGCCACCCGGTCGTTGGCCACCTTGTCGATCTTGGTGACGACGACGACGAGCGTCGTCTTGGGCGCGATCGCCCGGATCTGGTCGACGATCCACCTGTCCCCCGGGCCGATCGCCTCGTCGGCGGGAATGCACAACCCGATCACATCGACTTGGGCGTAGGTGTCGCGGACCAGGTCGTTGAGCCGCTTGCCCAGCAGGGTGCGCGGACGGTGCAAGCCCGGGGTGTCGACCAGGATGATCTGAAAGTTCTCCCGGTGCACAATGCCCCGGATCGTGTGCCGTGTAGTTTGGGGCCGAGTCGACGTGATCGCCACTTTGGTGCCGACCAGCGTGTTCGTCAGCGTCGACTTCCCGGTGTTGGGCCGGCCCACGAAACAAACGAAGCCAGAACGAAATTCGCTCACGCGGCTTCAACCGCCGAGCATGCAAGGAGCCAAGTCATAGCCGATTTCCCGAGCGGTCGGTCAGCACGATCGCCGCTGTCGCCGAAAGCTCCCGCACCGCGGCGATACCGGCGTCGTCGGTGGACCCGGCCACCAGGACGGCTGCCTCCAACCCGCTTGCGCCGCTGGACACCGCGGCGGCCACCGCCGCCTGCAGCGCGGTCAGCCGCAGCGTGGACAACCGCACCGGCGCGCCGGCGTAGGTGCGGCCGTCGACATCACGCACCGCAGCGCCGCTGCCGGCTTCGGCGCGGGCCATTGCCCCACGGGCCAGCACCACCAGCTTGGCGTCCTCGTCGTCGAGCGGCTCAGCCATCGTGATCGGTCACCTGACCGTCGGACGTGATCGGGCTCAACAGCACCGTGCCGATCCGTAACCGCCCGCGGTGATCGGGGCCGCCCTCGGCGTGCATCCGCAGACCGTGGGAAACCACCTCAGCACCCGGCAACGGAACCCGGCCCAGTTCCAGCGCCAACAGGCCACCCACGGTGTCCACGTCGAGATCGTCGTCGAACTCCACGCCGTAGAGCTCACCGAGGTCCTCGATCGGCAGGCGGGCCGATACCCGAAAACGCTTGTCGCCCAACTCTTGTATCGGAGCGGTCTCGGCACCGTCGTATTCGTCAGCGATTTCACCGACGATTTCCTCCAGCACGTCCTCGATCGTCACCAGCCCGGCGATCGCGCCGTACTCGTCGACCAGCAACGCCATGTGGTTGCGGTCGCGCTGCATTTCCCGCAACAACGCATCCAGCGGCTTGGAGTCCGGCACGAACACCGCTGGTCGCATCACTTGGGCCACGGTGGTGTCCCGGCCGCCGTTGGCGGAGTAGTAGGTCTGCTGCACAAGGTCTTTCAGATACACCACCCCGACGATGTCGTCGACATTCTCGCCGATCACCGGGATGCGAGAGTGGCCGCTGCGCACCGCCAGCGATGTCGCTTGGCCGGCGGTTTTGTCGCTTTCGATCCAGATCATCTCGGTGCGCGGCACCATCACCTCCCGGGCGGGTGTGTCGCCGAGCTCGAAAACCGACTCGATCATCCGCCGCTCGTCGGCGGCGACTACCCCGCGCTGCTGGGCCAGGTCGACGACTTCGCGGAGCTCGATCTCGGAGGCGAACGGCCCGTTGCGAAATCCCCGGCCGGGGGTCAAAGCGTTACCCAGCACCACCAGCAGCCGGCTGATCGGCATCAACAGCCACGAAATCGCTTGCAACGGAAAAGCCGCCACCAAAGCGATCGAATACGCGTTCTGGCGACCGAGGGTCCGCGGCCCGACACCGATGACGATAAAGCTGGTCACCACCATGATCGCGGCAGCAGCGAACAATCCCCAATCCAGGCTGAGGTTGCCGTAGAGGAAGGCCACCAGCAGCGCGGTCGCGGTGATTTCACAGATGATGCGCAGCAGCACAACCAGATTGATGTAGCTTGGCCGGTCGGCCATCACCTTGGCCAGCCGCCGCGCACCGGGGCGCTGGTCGCGAACAAGTTCATCGACCCGGGCCAGCGACACCGTGCTGATCGCGGCGTCGATTGCCGCGAACAGACCGCCCAGACCGACCAGCACGATCGCGCCGAGCAGCGGAGCAAGTCCGGTCACGGCTGGTCGAAATACCTTGACTTGTCCAGCAACCGGCGATCCTTCTCGGACTGGCGATCTTTCCGGTAAGCCTCGACTTGGTCGGCGACCCACTCCTCGAGCAGCCGATGTTGCAGGTCGAACATCTCCTTTTCCTCGTCCGGCTCGCCATGCTCGTAGCCCAGCAGGTGCAGCACACCGTGCACCGTCAGCAATGCCAGCTCGTGGCCCAGCGAATGACCGGCCGTTGCCGCTTGTTCGGCCGCGAATTCCGGGCACAGCACAATATCGCCGAGCATGGCCGGGCCGGGCTCGGGCGCGTCGGGGCGGCCGCCCGGCTCCAGCTCGTCCATCGGGAAGCTCATCACGTCAGTGGGTCCGGGCAGGTCCATCCAGCGCATGTGCAGATCGGCCATCGCGGCGCTGTCCAGCAGCAGCATCGACAATTCGGCTGCCGGGTTGACGTCCATCTTGGTGATCACGAACCGCGCGATGCTGACCAGTTCCGTTTCGGAGACGTCGAAGCCCGATTCGTTGGCTACCTCAATGCTCATGGACGTATCCGCATTTCGCGTATGACCCCGATCAGCGGCGGTGGCGCACGCCTGCCGCCCGACGCGCGGCCCGATTCATCGTCAAACCGGGCTCCTCGTACTTCGCGTAGGCCTCGACGATTTCCGACACCAGCCGGTGGCGGACCACGTCGGCACTGGTGAGTTCGGCAATGTGAATGTCGTCGATGCCATCGAGGATATCGACCGCGGCGCGCAGGCCAGACCGGGCGCCGCCGGGCAGGTCGATTTGAGTGATGTCGCCGGTAACGACCACTTTGGAACCGAAACCCAAACGGGTGAGGAACATCTTCATCTGCTCGGGGGTGGTGTTCTGCGCTTCGTCGAGGACGATGAAAGCATCATTAAGGGTTCTACCCCGCATGTAGCCGAGCGGCGCAACCTCGATGACACCGGAAGCCATCAGCTTGGGGATCAGCTCGGGATCCATCATGTCGTAGAGCGCGTCGTACAGCGGTCTCAGATACGGGTCGATCTTTTCGCTCAGCGTGCCCGGCAAAAAGCCAAGGCGCTCACCGGCTTCCACCGCGGGCCGGGTCAAGATGATGCGGGTGACCTGTTTGGTCTGCAGCGCGTTGACCGCCTTGGCCATCGCCAGGTAGGTCTTGCCGGTGCCGGCCGGGCCGATTCCGAACACAATGGTGTTGATGTCGATCGCATCGACGTAACGCTTCTGGTTGAGCGTCTTCGGTCGAATCGTCTTGCCGCGGCGCGACAAGATGTCCAGGGTGAGCACTTCGGCCGGCGATTCGTTGCCGGTACCGACCAGCATGGCGACGCTGTGGCGCACCACCTCCGGTGTCAACGGCTGGCCGCCGGCCACGATCGCGACGAGTTCGGAGATCACCCGCTCGGCGAGCGCGACATCGGCGGGCTCACCGGAGAGAGTGAGGGCGTTACCGCGCACATGCAGATCCGCGGACAGGATTCGCTCTAGTGCGCGCAGGTTCTCGTCAGCGGAACCCAGCAGGCCCACGACGAGGTCGGGCGGAACTTCGATGCTGCTGCGAACTTGAGGGGCGGGCTCGGCAGCGTTCGTCTCGCGGGGCGTCACGTGGTTTCTGATGCCTGCTTTCTGTGTTCTGAGTGCGACGACACGTGGTAGCTCAGTCTACCGCCGGGCGGCGTGACCGGGCCGCGTCGTGCGCAAATACGTCGCCAAGCGCCGATCTTGCTAGTCCCACCGCGGGGTCAACACGCCCAGCGCGCCCAACGCGACGGCGGCCGCGGTCGAGGTCCGCAGCACCGTGGGGCCCAGCCGGACTGCCACCGCACCAGCGTCGGTCAACGCGGCGATCTCGTCTGGAGCGATACCCGCTTCAGGGCCGATGATGAGCAGCACCGAGTCCGCCTCCGCCAGAGGAAGTTCCGCCAGGTGACCGGTCGCCGACTCGTGCAGCGCCAGCACCACCGTCCCCGACGCAACCGCGTCGCGGATTCGCCGGGTCAACGCCGCGGTGGACAACACGCCGTCGACCGGCGGGATATGCGCGCGACGGGATTGCCCGGCCGCCGAGCGGGCCACCGCGCTCCAGCGGCGCAGGCCCTTGTCGACGCGGGCGCCGTTCCAGCGGGCGACGCACCGCGCCGCCTGCCACGCCATGAACGCATCAGCGCCCGCCTCGGTGGCCAGCTCGATCGCCAACTCGGAACGTTCCGCCTTGGGCAACGCCTGCACGACGGTCACCGCCGGCTTCGCGGGCGTAACGCTGCAGCGGCTCAACACCCGGGCCTGCAACCCGTCGCGGCCGGCGTGCTCGACCACACAGCGGGCCAGGCTTCCGGCGCCGTCGCCGAGCACCAGCTGCTCGCCGGCACGGATTCGCCGCACAGTGGCAGCGTGAAACCCTTCGTCACCGCCGAGGACGGCCACGGCACCGGTATCAGGCAGCGTGTCGATGTAGAACAGGCCGGGCATCCGAACTCAGCGGCCGGTTAACGCCCTGTGAAGGTCTCGCGCAACCGGCTGAACAGTCCGCTGGCGGTGCTGCCGTGGGTGGACCGGACTTCCGGCACATCGCGGCTGCGGCGGCTCTTGAGCTCACGCAGCAGTTCGACGTCATGGTTGTCCAGCCGGGTGGGCACTACCACCTCGACGTGGACATGCAGATCGCCACGCACGCCGGAGCGCAGGTGCGGCATTCCGTGACCACGCAGCGTGGTGACTGAACCCGGCTGTGTACCGGGCGGGATGGTGATCTCGGTGAGGCCGTCCAGAATCGCCTCAACGGTGACAGCGGTCCCGAGCGCGGCATCGACCATCGGTACGGAAATGGTGCAATGCAGGTCGTCGCCGTCACGGACGAAGACGTCATGCGCTTGCTCGTGGACCTCGACATACAGGTCGCCCGCTGGGCCTCCGCCGGGCCCGACCTCGCCCTGGGCCGCGAGCCTAACCCGCATCCCGTCGCCGACACCGGCGGGAATCTTGACGCTGATCTCCCGGCGGGCGCGCACCCGCCCGTCGCCGCCGCACTGGTAGCACGGATCGAGGATGACCTCGCCGACACCGCGGCAGGTGGGGCATGGCCGCGACGTGATCACCTGACCGAGCAACGACCGCTGCACGCTTTGCACTTCTCCGCGACCACCGCAGGTGTCGCAGCGCACTGGCATGGAGTCGCCGTTGGTGCCCCGGCCCTGGCACCGATCGCATAGCACCGCGGTGTCGACGGTGACCTGCTTGGTGACGCCGGTCGCGCACTCTTCGAGATCCAACCGCATCCGTAGCAGCGAATCCGATCCCGGCCGGACCCGCCCAACCGGTCCACGCGATGCGGATCCGCCACCGAAGCCCCCGCCGAAGAAGGCCTCGAACACGTCACCGAGTCCGCCGAAACCTGGGAAGCCGTTGGCCGCCGCTGCGCTCTCCAGCGGATCACCGCCCATGTCGACGATCCGCCGCTTCTCCGGGTCGCTGAGCACCTCGTAGGCGACGCTGATCTCCTTGAACTTCGCCTGCGCGGCCTCATCGGGATTGACGTCGGGATGCAGCTCGCGCGCCAGCTTGCGATAGGCGCGTTTGATCTCCGAATCGCTCGCGTTCTTCCTGACGCCGAGCAGACCGTAATAGTCGCGTGCCACGCCTGACCTTTCTTACGCCACGTCTGCGGCTGTCCAAGTATTCTGCAGCGGGTGCGCGGTCATCGGGCACCCAGCACTTCGCCGATGTATAAAGCAACCGCTGCGACACTAGCGATAGTTCCCGGATAGTCCATTCGAGTGGGCCCGAGCACCCCCATCCCGCCATAGACGGTCTCGGGCGTGCCGTAGGCGGTCGACACCATCGACGTGCCGGCTATCTGTTCGGCCTCGGTCTCGTGACCGATGCGTACCGTCACCTTGCCGGCTTCCTGCTGAGCCGCCAGCAGCCGCAGCACTATCACCTGCTCCTCGAGTGCCTCCAGGACGGATCGCAGCGAACCGCCGAAGTCGGCGGTGTTGCGGGTGAGGTTGGCCGTTCCGCCCATCAGCAGGCGCTCCTCGGAGTGCTCGACCAACGATTCGAGTAGCACCGTCGCCGAGCGGCCGACGGCATCGCTGAGGCTGTTGGGCTGCCCCCCGCGGCCGTCCATCTGTCCGGCTAAGTCGGCGACCGCGACGGATGCCGCCGAGAGCTTCTTGCCTTCCAGCGCCTGGCCGAGCACTTCCCGCAGCTGGGCGAGCTGGTGGTCGTCGATGACATCGCCGAGTTCGACGATGCGCTGGTCAACGCGGCCGGTGTCGGTGATGACGACCATCAGCAACCGGGCCGGTGTCAGTGCGATCACCTCGAGGTGGCGCACCGCCGAGGTGGACAGGGTGGGGTACTGCACGACCGCGACCTGGCGGGTCAGCTGAGCCAGCAGCCGCACCGCGCGCCGTAGCACGTCGTCGAGGTCCACACCGGATTCCAGGAAGCTCTGGATCGCGCGCCGCTCAGCCGATGACAGCGGTTTGACATCGTCGAGCCGATCGACGAATTCGCGGTAGCCCTTTTCCGTCGGCACCCGCCCGGAGCTGGTGTGCGGCTGGGTGATGTATCCCTCGGCTTCCAGTACCGCCATGTCGTTGCGGACGGTGGCCGACGAGACGCCGAGGTTGTGACGCTCCACCAACGACTTTGACCCGATCGGTTCTTTGGTGGCGACGAAGTCGGCGACTATGGCGCGCAGTACCTCAAAGCGTCGCTCATCGGCACTTCCCATCGACTATCACCTCTCAGCCACCTTGACCGCGTCCATTTTACGGTCACCAGCAGCCCCGTACCGTCTACACCGACCGCCTGAGGCCAGCGCCCCGATTCCGTCGGCCTTGATCACCTGTGCCGGTCACGTTCTGGCCGCGCCGGGTGTCGAGGTCTATAACGACACTTGCGGCGACGATGCGTGCCGGGACGGCCCGAGGAGCCGGGCAAATCAGCCTCGAGGAGGAACGCCATGCCACGACTTACCGGAGTTTCCGACCGCGAAGCGGGATTGAGCGCCAAAATCGTCTTCTTTTTCACCAAGCGCCGCTTCAAGCAGCTGACCGGACGCGAAACCGAGACGATGCTCGAACCGCTGCGGATGTACGCCCACATCCCGGGCTTGTTGACCGGTTACGGCAAGCTCGAGCAAGCGGTGGCCAAACTCGACCGGCTCGACCTGCGGTACCGGGCGTTGGCCGAACTCAAGGCGGCAACGACGGCCCGCTGCGAATACTGCATCGACATGGGCTCACAGGTTGCTCGTCGGTGGGGGCTCAGTGACGAAGAACTGCGCGCGCTGGCCGAC
>JAFAQO010000398.1 GCA_019246375.1 Mycobacterium sp.
CCGCTGCTGGCGTTCGACAACGCGCGGTGCCAGCCTGGCCCCCGCGGTAATGCCGACACCCAGTGCCAGCACGGATAAGAACCCGGCCAGCAACAGCGCCGAGAACACGGTCACACAAAAATCCTACAAATCCGGATGAACTTCACCCCACTGGCACACAGCCATAATCTGACATGTCACATGTTGACACGGAGTTATTCCACTGCCGTTCACGCGGCGTTTCCCGAACGGCTCTTAGCCGTTTCCCGAAGGCCTCTTCGCCATTTCCCAAAACGCCTTCTAGCAGAGCTCAATCTACCCGGCGCCCTGGCTGGCAACAGCGGCTGCACCGGCCGCGGCGGCCTCCGGGTCGAGATAGGTGCCGCCGTTGATGCGAGGCCGCAGATCGTCGTCCAGCTCATAGCACAGCGGAATCCCGGTCGGGATGTTCAGCCCGACAACTTCGTCGTCGGACATGCCGTCAAGGTACTTCACCAGCGCACGCAGCGAGTTGCCGTGCGCGGCGATCAGCACCGTCTTACCGGCCCGCAGATCCGGCACGATCACGTCGGTGAAATACGGCAAAAACCGGGTCACCACGTCGGCCAGGCATTCGGTCAGCGGACCGCCGCCGATATTGGCGTAGCGCTGATCGGTGTCCTGGCTGAACTGGCTGCCTCGCTCGATCGGCGGCGGCGGGGTGTCGTAGCTGCGCCGCCAGGCCATGAACTGTTCCTCGCCGTAGCGCTGCTTGATATCGGCCTTGTCCAAGCCCTGCAGTGCGCCGTAATGGCGTTCGTTGAGCCGCCAACTGCGGCGCACCGGAATCCAGTGCCGGTCGGCGGTGTCCAGTGCCAGATTCGCCGTGGAGATTGCCCGGCGCAGCAGCGAGGTATAGGCCACGTCGGGCAGCAAGTTGTGTTCGACCAACAGCTCACCGCTTCGGATCGCCTCGGCGCGGCCCTTTTCGGTCAGGTCAACGTCCACCCAACCGGTGAACAAATTCAGCGCGTTCCATTGGCTCTCGCCATGCCTGACCAGCACCAGTGTGGCGGGGCTTCCAGGTCCCATGCCGGCAAGTCTCTCACGCGCGCTGGTATTGGCCCGGCTCGCCCGCAGGCGGCGCGAACAGTGACGAACGACACAGCCGGTTGCTGGCCGAAGCGTTCACCCGCGAACCGCGGGTAGCGCCGGCGATGCTCGCCGAGGACTGGCCCGTCCGACCGCCTCCGCCATGCAGGCACTCGTACAACACATTGTCCGGCGCATGCTGGCCGGACTGGGCCAGTGGCTCGCGGACGAGGTCGCCGCCGAGCGCATCCGGGATCCGCCGCTGCCGCTGCAGATCCACCAGGTGCCTCGACGGGAGATGCACAAACACATCGGCGATAGCCGGCTGCAAACCCGGATTACCGGCCGCGCCCGTCAGCGCCGGCATCCTCGTCGTCGATCAGGTGGGCAAACGCCTGCAGGTTCTTCAGCGATTCGCCGCGCGACACCCGCCATTCCCACTCTTTCTGAATCGACGAGCGAAATCCCAACTCCAGCAACGTGTTGAAGTCCGAATCGACGGCCTCGAGCACCTGACCGAGCACCCGATCGATCTCGGCGGCGTTAACCGACGCCAGTGACATCCGGCCCACCAGGTAGATGTCGCCCACGTTGTCGAGCGTGTAGGCGACGCCATACAGTCGGCGGTTGCGTTTGAGCAGAAACCGGTAGACGCCCTCGTGGTTCTCGTCGGGTTTGCGGCAGACGAATGCCTCGACGCGGACCGAGTGCTCGCCGATGCTCAAAATGGTGTTGGTCTTAAGCCTGCGTTCGCCGGGCAACTCCACAACCAAGCCGGGTAGGCCGCCGTGGGTGCCCTGGTGCTGCGAATAGGTCAGCCGGCTGGCGTTCAGCGCATCCTCGATGACCTGCTGGACATCGGTCACGGGCGCCACTTCCTCCTCGATCCCGGCTGCGCCGGCATCATCGTCGTCGGCTGGTGTCATGGCGCCACTCCTCGGACCCGGCTCACGCCGGCCCCATCGTCGTCGGCGCGCGTCATGCCCGCACGCCGCGTCGAGGCGCCCAGCGCCGGGCCCGGCGCGCCGCTGCCAGGTCGCGGACCCGCTGTCGCCGCGCGACCGTGAAATCGCTGATCGCGCGCCGGTAGCTGGCCAGCAGCGCCTCGACGGTGTTCTCCCATGAGAAGGTGGCCGCATGCTCGGCCGCTGAGCGGCTCATCGCCCGGCCCTGCGGGCTCTCCCCGAGCCGCAGCAGGTCGTCGATGGCATCCGCCCACTGGTCGACGTCGTGGCCGGACACCAGCGTGCCGCTGATCCCGTCACGAACCGCGACCGGCAGCCCGCCGACCGCGGCGGCCACCACCGGCGTCCCACAGGCCTGCGCCTCCACGGCGACCAGGCCGAAAGACTCCGAATAGCTCGGAACGGCCACCAGGTCGGCGGCCTGGAAGAGCCGGGCCAGGTCGGCGCGGGATTGGGGCGGCAGGAACGTCACCCGTGCCGTGATACCCAGTTCCTCGGCCAGCGCAACCAGGCCGTCCGGGGCGGCCAGACCGCTTCCCGACGGGCCGCCGGCCACCACGATGTGCACCCGCTGCAGTTTGGCGGCGGCGCGCACCAGGATGTCGGGCGCCTTCAGCGGCTGGATTCTGCCGACGAAGGCCACCACGTGTTCGTCGAGCGGCAGACCCAGGGCGGCCCGGGCCGCCGGCCGGTCGCCGGGACGGAACACGTCGAGGTCGACACCGGGGTGGGCGACATCGATCCTGGCGGGGTCGGCGTGATATAGCGAAATCAATTGTTCTGCTTCATCTTCGGTGTTGACGATCAGCCGGTCTGCTTCGTCGACGACCTGTTGCTCGCCGACCGTGCGCAACGGCGGCTCGGGAGTGTCGCCGTTGGCCACCGCCGCGTTCTTCACCGCGGCCAGCGTGTGGGCGGTGTGCACCAACGGCACGGCCCAGCGGTCCCGGGCCAGCCAGCCCACTTGCCCGGACAGCCAGTAGTGCGAGTGCACGATGTCGTAGTAACCGGGTTCGTGGGCGGCTTCGGCGCGCAGCACCCCGGCGGCGAATGCGCACAACTGCGTGGGCAGGTCGTATTTGTCCAGGCCTTCGAACGGCCCGGCCACCACGTTGCGCACCAGCACTCTGGGCGCCACCCGCACGATCGGCGGATCGGTGGACGCGGTGGCCCGGGTGAAGATCTCCACCTCGACGCCCCGGCGAGCCATATGCAGCGCGCTTTGCAGCACGTAGACGTTCATCCCGCCGGCATCGCCGGTGCCCGGCTGCGCCAGCGGTGAAGTGTGCACCGAAAGCACCGCAACCCGGCGCAAATCCAATTCGGAAGCCTTCAGCCGGGAAACGTCAGTATGGCGCACACAGCCATCTTTGCAGCACTGCGCGACGGCGCAGGTCAGGCCGACACGTCGGCCGTTTCGCCGGCAACAACGGATTGCACCGGCCTGGTTCTCCCCAGCGCGCGGCGCATCCCGCCGACCGGATCGGCGTAGAGCCCGCCCAACGAGACGATCCCGGCGCCGGCCTCTTGCACCCGGTTGCCGAAGACGGTGACCCGAATATTGCGCGGCGGCAGCACCGAGCGTTCGGCGCATGCCGCTTGCACCTCCGCCATCGCCTCGGGGTATTCGGTGAACGCCTGACCACCGACCACCAGCTCGTCGGGGTTGAGCAGGTCGCGCAACAACGCGACCGCCTCGCCCAGTACGCGGGCCCGCTCGGCCAACAGGTCTTTGGCTTGCTGGTTGCCGGCTCGCGCCACCCGTATCAGCTCGGTGATCGCGGTCGCGTTTCCGTGTTTGCGGCCCGGCGGAGCCAGCCGCAGCTTGCGGGCAGCGGCCAGCACCGCCTCATCACTGACCGTGGATTCCAGCAGCCCGGAGTCGCCCAGCAGCTCCGATCGCGCGGGCAGGTTTGCGATGGTGCCCGGGCCGCTGGCCGGGCTGTGCACCCGCCCGCCGATCACCAGCGCATAACCCACCGTTTCGCGGGCGTAGACGTATAGCGAGCTCGACGCGTTCGCTGCGAACCGGCGCATTCCGAGCAGTAGCTCGGCCCCGGCCATGGCGTCGACGTGGGAGGCCACCGACACCGGTAGATCCAGTGCCTCGGCCAGCACCGGTCCGACCGGCGCCTGCCGCCAGCCCAGCCGCGGGTGGTCGACGTGGCCGGTGGCGCCGTCGACGATGCCGCCGATGGCCACCCCGACCCACAACGGCCGCCGCCGGTGCCAGCGCCGCAAATACCGGCGGGCGGCCTCGGCCAGCGATGCCAGAGCGGGTCCCTGCCCGCTGGTCGGCGTCGCGGTCTCGACCGCGTCCAGCGTCCGGCCGAACAGGTCGGTGGCCACGATGCTGGTGGTTCGCTTGCCGATGTGGATGCCCAAGGTCAGAAACGGTTCGTGATTGGCCTCGACGGGCACCCGTGGGCGGCCGATCGCGCCGGCGACCGCCAAGTCGGCGCGCTCGCGCAGAACGCCGGCTTCGAGCAGGGCGATGACTTGCCGGTTCACAGTCGCGATGCTGAGCGAAGTGACTCCCGCGATGACGTCGCGGCCGATCGGGCCACGCAGCCGCACCGCCCGAAAGACCGATGACGCGGCGGAGTCGGACAGCTGCAGGGAGGGCGCCACCATAAGTTGGCGGGAACGCACTTGGGATTTGTAGCTATGCGAGGAAACGGTGAGTGTGGTCGCGCGCACGGGGTGTCCTTGTCTGGAAGATCCGGTCGGGGTCCTGGCCACACGCCGGCTTCGGTGTTATCCCTGGCCGGTCAGGCGCGGCGGATTGCGCGGCGACAACACGCGCAGTCCGCGAAGAAACACGCGGACACCCACCCGAACTGTGCGCTCAAGTACACGAGGAAAAATTTAGCACGTCTTTTAGAGTTGTTCTCGATGACGACAGGCCAGATACAGACACCGGGCCAACGGGTGGCGGTGGTTACCGGGGCCAGCGCCGGAATTGGTGAAGCAACCGCGCAAACGCTTTCGGCTCAAGGATTTCATGTGGTCGCAGTGGCGCGTCGTGCAGATCGGATCACCGCGCTGGCCCGCGAGATCGGCGGAACCGCTGTTGTGACCGACGTCACTGACGGCGCCGCGGTGGACGCACTTGCACGCTCGCTGAGCCGAGTCGATGTGCTTGTCAACAACGCCGGGGGCGCCAAAGGGCTCGAGCCGGTCGCCGAAGCCGACTTTGAGCACTGGCGGTGGATGTGGGAGACCAATGTGCTTGGCACGCTGCGAGTGACCCGCGCGCTGCTGCCCAAACTGATCGAGTCCGGTGACGGCTTGATCATCACCATCACCTCGACGGCAGCGCTGGAGGTCTATGACGGCGGCTCCGGCTACACGTCGGCCAAGCATGCCCAGGGCGCGCTGCACCGTACGCTGCGCGGTGAACTACTGGGAAAGCCGGTGCGGCTCACCGAAATTGCGCCCGGCGCCGTTGAAACCGAGTTCTCACTGGTCCGCTTCGACGGCGATCAGCAGCGCGCGCAGGCCGTCTATGCGGGCATCACCCCGCTGGTGGCCGCCGACATTGCCGAGGTGATCGGGTTCGTGGCCGCACGGCCGTCGCACGTCAACATCGACCAGATCGTGATCCGGCCGCGCGATCAGGCCACCGCCACCCGCAGGGCTAGCGGCCGGGTTGCGCGTTAGGCGACCGGGCCGATGTGGTGGGGGTTCCCGACAGCGTCGGAGCCCCGCTCGGGGTGACCGGCGCGTTGTGCGGTATCGACACCGGCGACGGCTTCGCCCCGCTGGGCCGCGGCAGCGCCGACATCCCCGTCCAAGTATCCCAGTCCACCGCCCAATCCCAGATGTCGCCGTCGGCATAGGACAGCTCGATCGAGCTG
>JAFAQO010000573.1 GCA_019246375.1 Mycobacterium sp.
GGCGCCGACTCGCACAGCGCAAGACGATTTCAACGATCAGCTACAACGCAAGCTGGCCCACTCGGTGTGGAACAGCGGTGGGTGCAGCAGCTGGTATCTCGACGAGCATGGCAAAAACACGGTGCTTTGGGGCGGCTATACCTGGCAGTACTGGCTTGGCACCCGCTCGCTCCAACCGGCGGAGTACCGGTTCTTCGGTGTGGGCACCGGATCGCCGGTCGACCGTAAGCCGGCGGCCGCCGTGCAGTAGGTACGACACGGCGACAGCAGGTGTTGTGCTGCCGCGACTTGTCCGACCCCAGGGGTAGTGTTTGAGGTCTGAGAAAGGCAGACGAAAGTTCCTGGTGAAGTGGGGTTCTGGTGACCGAAAAAGTGAATCTGATCGACCGCGTTTCGGCGATCAACTGGAACCGGCTGCAAGACGACAAGGACGCCGAGGTCTGGGACCGACTGACCGGAAACTTCTGGCTGCCCGAGAAGGTGCCGGTGTCCAACGACATCCCGTCGTGGGGAACGCTGACCGCCAACGAGAAGCAACTGACGATGCGCGTCTTCACCGGGCTGACGCTGCTGGACACCATTCAGGGCACGGTCGGCGCGGTCAGCCTGATTCCGGATGCGCTGACGCCGCACGAGGAAGCCGTCTACACCAACATCGCGTTCATGGAGTCGGTGCACGCCAAGAGCTACAGCGCAATCTTCTCCACGCTGTGCTCGACAGCCGAGATCGACGACGCCTTCCGCTGGTCGGAGGAGAATCCCAACCTCCAGCGCAAGGCTGAGATCGTGATGGAGTACTACCGCGGCGACGAGCCGCTCAAGCGCAAGGTGGCCTCCACGTTGCTGGAGAGCTTCTTGTTCTACTCCGGGTTCTACTTGCCGATGTACTGGTCGAGTCGGGCCAAACTGACTAACACCGCCGACATGATCCGGCTGATCATCCGTGACGAAGCGGTGCACGGCTACTACATCGGCTACAAGTACCAGCGCGGGCTTGCGTTGGTCGACGACGTCAAACGCGCCGAACTCAAGGACTACACCTACGAGCTGCTCTTCGAGCTGTACGACAACGAGGTGGAATACACCCAGGACCTTTACGACGAGGTCGGATTGACCGAAGACGTTAAAAAGTTCCTGCGCTATAACGCCAACAAGGCTCTGATGAACCTGGGCTACGAGGCGCTGTTCCCGCGAGACGAGACCGACGTCAACCCGGCGATCCTATCGGCGTTGTCACCCAACGCTGATGAGAATCACGACTTCTTCTCCGGCTCCGGATCGTCGTACGTAATCGGTAAGGCCGTCGTCACCGAGGACGAGGACTGGGACTTCTAAGTTCGCAGCTCAAGTACCTAATCGTCTGACGGCTCCCGAGGACCAGCAAACTGATCAGCTAATCGGCTAGCAGTCATGCGGTTGGCGATCGCTGTGGGTCGAACAACGCGATGGGGTGGTCGGTGGCCCGATCGATGGCCAGGTCGGCAAGGATCTCGCCGATCACCGGAACGAATTTGAAGCCGTGCCCGGAGAATCCGCACGCCATGATGACTTCAGGGCATTGCGGGTGATGCCCGATCACGAAGTGCCGGTCGGGTGTATTGGAGTACATGCAGGTCGCCGCATGCAGGCACTTGCCCGCCAGCGCCGGTAACAACTGAGCGACCCGCGCCCTAATCTCGCTGATCTCCGGCTCGTGCACCTCCCGGTCGATGGTGTCTGGCGTGCAGGAGATCCCGTTGCGGGCGAAGCCGACTTTCACGCCGCCCCACGGTCCGTCGATCGCCGGGAAGCCGTATATCTGTCTGCCCGAGGCGTTCTCATGGATGAAAATGGGCTGATCCTCGAACCTGGAAACACCGCCGATCGGGTCCAGCCAGTACATCACCTGACGTTCCACCGTGATGGGAACACCGAACTGGCCCAGCACCTGCGGAGCCCAGGGGCCCGGGCAGATCACCAACTGCTCAGCGGTGTAAGACCCACGACCCGTAGCGACCCGCATCCCCGCAGCGGTCTGGCTCCACTCCAGCACGGGTTCACCAAATTGCAGTGTGGCCCCCGCTTTTTTGGCGATTTCAAGATATGCGCGCACCGTCAGCTCTGGGCGTGCGAACCCGGCTTTGACGTCGCAGAGCGCGATATCTTCGGGCTGAGGCGTGAAGTTCGGGAACCGAGCGGTGATCTCGGCGGCATCGAGCACCTCGTGCGGCAGACCCCATTGACGGCTAGCACGCAGGCTACCGGAGACGATCAGGCAGTCCGGTGGGCCGATGAAAAGGCCCCCGGTGACTCGGTACACGTCGCGTTGAGAGTCGGCAGCCAACTTCTCCCACAGCTCGTAGGCTCGCAGCAACAGCGGAACATAACCGGGATCCTCAAAATAAGCCTGGCGGATGATCCGAGACCCGCCGTGGCTGGATCCCTTGTCGTGCGCCGGCTCATGCCGCTCCAGTCCGAGCACTCGGCGTCCTCGGGCCGCCAGATGATATGCGGCGGCACTTCCCATACCGCCCAATCCCACCACGATGACGTCGTAACCCGCTGTGCTGACCATGTCGAGTTACCTCCAAATCGAGGCCATCTCAGGATCGACGGCCGATTGTCGGTGTACGACATCGCGTTTAATCCCTGGCCGGGGTCGTTGACCGATATCGTTCAATCCTGACAGGGCCGCCATCTCTACAGAACATATCCGTAGGCGAGTAATCCTCGCAGTTGAAACCCGGCGGTCGCCTGTGCGGCCATCATCAGGACAGCACCAGGGCGTGAAAGTGGGGCTCGGATTGTGGTAGTCGGTCCCGGTGCGATGAGATCCTTCCGGTGATGTGCGTCTAAAGGATTACCCGCAGCAGCGTCTCGGGGTGAAACCCCGTACTTTCGGGCGGGCGCTCCTATGTGATCGGCAAGGCCGTCATCACCCAGAACGACGACTGGGACTTCTAAGTTCCCAGTTCCCAGGACATTACAAGCGTCGCGCGCGGCTGGGCGATAGTCCATCGTGAATAACCCGACAATGCCGAGAGTGCTTGGTTTGAGGGCCGGCTGCTGAAAAGTGGATTCGCGACACGCCGGGCGGGGTTATCGGCTGAGGGTCTGGCGCACGGGACGATGGAGTGGCTGATGAGCTCAGTGATGGTGGATTGTTCGAGGTAGATCTTGGGCAACGCGCAGAAGCGCTTTTGGCGAGGCCGAACCCGCCCGGCGGACAAGCCATTCCGCGTAATCTGCCCGGACCACCAATTGTTGCCGCCGTCGCTGAATGACTGGCTTCCGGCCGAGCACCTGGCCCGGTTCATTGCCAGTTTGGTCGACGAACATTTGGATCTTGTCCCCATTTGGACTGCCTGTACCGAAGGGCGCGGCGCACCGCCCTACGATCCGCGGCCGATGGTGCGCATTCTGTTGTACAGCTACACCATCGGCGTGTGCTCGTCGCGGGCGATCGAACGCAAATGCCTTGATAACGTTGCTTTTCGGTGGCTGGCGGCCGGGAAGGCCCCGGACCATCAGGCGATCATCCGATTCCGCAGGCGGCACCCGTACGCGCTGGCGCACCTGTTCGTGCAGGCGTTGGCGTTGTGTCAGGCCGCAGGCATCGTCCGGCTAGGCCGAGTCGCGCTGGACGACACGAGGGTGCCGGCCAACCTTGTCCCCGAGGAGGTTACGGCCGCCCTGCTGGCCGACGCCGAACGGATCGATAGAGCCGAGGACGCGACGTTGGGCGAAAACAGTCGCGGTGGCGCATTGCCAGAACAGCTGCCGCGAAACCACATTCGGCTCGCCAAGATCTGCGAACCCAGAGCCGCCCCAGCGGCCGCGGCCACTGCCGGGAAGGCCACCCCAAATCCGAAGGTGCAGCGCGCGCTGATCGGCGCGCTCTTAATGGCGACGACCTTCGCCGGCGGCTACTGCGTCGCGGTGCACAAGACGGTCACGCTCTCCGTCGACGGCTTACCGATGACAGTGTCGACGATGAAGTCGCGGGTGATCGATGTGGTGCGGGAACACGGCTTCGCCGTCGGTAATCACGACGATCTCTATCCGTCCGCCAATCAGCCGGTCCATCAGTCCGACACCATCGTGCTGCGGCGCGGCCGGCCGCTGCAGGTGTCGATCGACGGCCAGGAGAGCAAGCAGGTCTGGACGACGGCCACGACTGTCGATGAGGCCCTCAAGCAACTGTCGATGAGCGATGCCGCCCCCGTCGTGGCGTCGCGTGCCAGCCGATTGCCGCTGGCCGGCATGGCGCTGCCGCTGGTGAGCCCGAAGCACGTGCAGATCAACGACGGCGGCGTGGCCAGCACCCGGCGCCTGGCGGCGCCCAACGTGGGCCTGCTGCTGGCCGCGGCCGGCGCGCCGCTGGAACAGCAAGACAAGGTGGTGCCGCCGCCCTCGACGCCAGTCACCGCGGGCATGCAGGTCGAGGTCATCCGCATCCGGACGCAGACCATCACCGCGCGCATGGCGCTGCCGGCGTCGATGTGGCGCATCGAGGATCCGACGATGAACATAAGCCGAAGCATTGACGAAGACCCCGGCACTCCGGGCACCCAGGACGTGACGTTCGCCGTCTCAACCGTCAACGGTGTCGTAACCGATCGGCGGCTGGTGGCCCACCAGATCGTCACACCCTCGCGGCCGTCGGTTCAGCGGATCGGCGCCAAGGAGGGTACTGAGGTGCCGCTGATAACCGACGGCGCGATATGGGACACGCTGGCCTCCTGCGAGTCCACCGGCAACTGGGCCATCAACACCGGCAACGGCTTCTACGGTGGCGTGCAGTTCACCCAAAGCACCTGGGAGGAAAGCGGTGGACTGCGTTACGCGCCGCGGGCCGATCTCGCCACCCGAGAGGAGCAAATCGCTATCGCCCTGGTGACCCGGGAGCGGCAGGGCTGGGGAGCGTGGCCAGTATGCGGCGCCAGACTGAGGGCGCACTGACTATCCGGCTGGCGTCGGCGGCTGCGCTGTTCGGGCCGGCGACTCGCCCGATCGATCTATGAACGACTTAAGAATTGTTGAGTTCATGCCGCGTCACGCTGGCGCGGGTGACCCGATAGCCACGACACTAATCACATGGCGAACGCGTCGTTTCTGACTTCGGTCCTGCGGTGGCTTCAGGCCGGCTACCCCGACGGCGTCCCAGGCCCGGACCGGGTGCCGCTGCTGGCGCTGTTGCGCAGCACACCGCTGACTGAGGAACAGGTCAGCGAGGTGGTGCACAACATGACCAGGCCCGGATCTTCGGCGGTGGCCGACGGCACGATCGACCACGACGAGATCGCCGACTTCATTTCCGACATGACGCATTACGACGCCGGACCAGAAAACATCAGGCGGGTCGCCGCCACGCTTGCCGCTGCCGGGTGGCCGCTGGTGGGCGTCGAGGTCAGCGAAGCTGAACCGTCACAGGCTTGAGGTATCGATCACGAAGCGGTAGCGCACGTCGCTAGCCAGCACACGCTCATATGCCTCGTTGATGTAATCCGGTTCGATAACCTCGATTTCGGGTGTGACGCCGTGCTCGGCGCAGAAATTCAGCATCTCCTGGGTCTCGGCGATACCCCCGATGTTGGAGCCGGTGAGGCTGCGCCGCATCAGGGCCAACGCGAACGCCGGCACGGGCATCGGGTGCTCCGGGATGCCGAGTTCCACCAGTGTGCCGTCGACGTCAAGCAACTTCAGGTATTGGCCAAGATCCAGGTTCGCCGAGACGGTGTTCAGGATCAGGCCGAAGCTGTTGCGCAGCTTGCGAAAGGTGTCGGGGTCGGAGGTGGCGTAGTAATGGCTTGCCCCCAAACGCAGGCCGTCTTCCATTTTCTTCAGCGACTGCGATAGCACAGTTACGTCGGCGCCCATCGCGGCGCCCAGCTTGACGCCCATGTGTCCGAGCCCACCCAGGCCGATCACCGCAATTGGCTTGTCAGGTCCGGCGTTCCAATGCCGCAGCGGCGAGTACAGCGTGATTCCGGCGCACAGTAAGGGTGCGGCGGCGTCCAGCGGCAGTGAGTCTGGGATGCGCAGCACATAGTTCTCGTCGACGACGATCGCGCCGCTGTAGCCGCCATAGGTCGGCTGGCCGTCCCTGCCAACGCCGTTGTAGGTAGTGACCATGCCGGTGCCCTTGCAGTACTGCTCCAGGCCGGCCAGACAACTGCTGCACTCACGGCAGGAGTCCACGAAGCAGCCCACCCCGACGCGGTCGCCGACCTTGTGCTTGGTCACCTCGGGCCCGACGGCGGTCACCACACCCGCGATCTCATGGCCGGGAACCACCGGATAGTTGGGCCGGCCCCACTCCGCCTTGACGGTGTGGATGTCGGAGTGGCAGATTCCGGCGAACTTGATGTCAATGGCCACATCGTGCGGGCCCGGGTCGCGGCGGTCGATCGTAGTTTTGGTCAGTGGTTCGGTTGCTGACGTGGCGGCATAGGCGGAAACAGTCGTGGACATGCGAATTCCTCTTCGATCTCTTCGTCACGAAAAGCTTAGTTAAGTTAAGGTTTTCCAGCCACTTGGCTGCGCGCTCACATTTCACCTTATGCCGCCCGATTCGGCCGTCACCGCAGCTAGTGGCCGGGCGAAGGCGGCGACGTAATCTCTGACACACCAGTGTCCGAATGGCCGAACGAGTTGCTGCAAACGGCGTGGTGGTAGCAGCCCCGGCCTAGTTGATCGGCGCGTTGATCCACCGCAGGTCGTCGACAATGCCGCGGGCTGCGACCATGCCCTGTCCGGTCTGCCACACTTCGTTGTTGACCACGAACACCCGGTTGTCGCGGGTGGCGGAGAGTTTGCGCCACGACGCGCTGTCCAGCACGGTGGGCGCGCGGTCTTTGGCGGCCGGCGACGCAAACGATACGTAGACGATGTCGGCGTCAGCCGCCGACAAATCCGGCGTTCCGGCGAGGTCGGCGTCACTGACGCCAACCTCGATATAGGGCTTGTCGGTGAACCGTTGGGATGCGGGCCGGTCCACGCCGACCGCCTTCAGCACGCTGGCCGGGAAGTTGTCGGCGCCATAGACCCACAGTGTCTTCTCGGTCAGCTGGACAACTGACGCCTGGTAGTGGGCGCCGTCATGCGCGGCGCCACTTTGGGCGGCCTTTGCGGTGAAGTCGTTGATCATGTCGTCGGCGGCGCCGGCGCGCGCTGTCGCGGCGCCCACGCCACGAAGGTTGTCCTCCCAAGCCGCCCCTGGCGCCGCGGTGAACACGGTCGGCGCGATGGCCGCCAGCGCCGGATACAACTGCGGCGTCAACGCTTGCGAGCCGAGGATTAGGTCCGGCTTCGCCGCCGCGACTGCCGGCACATTGACAGCGCTGCGGGTGCCGAGGCCGGGCAGCTGATGCACGACGGTGCCCAGATAGGACGGCTGACTCGACGAGCCGTCGGGCAGCGCGGCGGCGACGATCCGCGACTGCAGGCCCAGCGCGCACAGGGCGTCGAGCTGATCGCCGGAGAGCACCACGATCCGCTGCGGATCGGCCTGAACCTCAGCCGTCGGCGGGTTCACTCCGGGCGCGTTCGCGGCCGACCGTGTGGGTGGCCCAGGATCGACCGCCGCCGGCTGCGGTGCGCACGACTCGTCAGGCCGGCGCTGGTTGCCCAGCACACCGGCTCCCGCGATCGTGGTGGTGCTGGTGATTACAGATCGGGTCGTCGACGGATAGGCACCCGGCGGGGCGGGTCGGCAGCTGCTGCACACGGTGACCGAAACGGCCGTCACCACTGCGGCTGCGGCCAGCAGAACGCCGGGCCGCAGACTGCTGATCAGCATGGGGCGACGGTAACATCCGCCCAGCTAGCGCGGTCGGATCCAGCCCGGCGACGATGCGGGCGGCGGAGCGGCACGGAAATTTGCACGGCCATTACGACAGTTCGTAGGACCAGTGCCGACACGATGCCGATCGAAGGCTAGGATTTCAGGGAAGATCCCAGCGATTGCCCTGCCCATGGCGGATGTTTGGAGGACCCTTTGACAGCCGAAGCGCCCCCACTGGGACAACTCGAGGCCACTCGCCCGTTCCCGGCCCGGAGTGGTCCCAAAGGCAACCTGGTCTACCGGCTGGTCACCACCACCGATCACAAGTTGATCGGGATCGTGTACTGCGTTACCAGCTTCGCGTTCTTCTTCATCGGCGGCCTGATGGCGTTGTTGATGCGTACCGAACTGGCCGCGCCCGGCCTGCAGTTCCTGTCGAACGAGCAGTACAACCAGCTGTTCACCATGCACGGCACGATCATGCTGTTGTTGTATGCCACCCCGATTGTGTTCGGCTTCGCCAACCTGGTTATGCCGCTGCAGATCGGCGCCCCGGATGTGGCGTTCCCCCGGCTGAACGCCTTTTCATACTGGCTGTTCTTGTTCGGCGGCCTAGTCGCCAGCGCCGGGTTCATCACCCCGGGCGGCGCGGCGGAGTTCGGCTGGACCGCCTATACGCCGCTAAGCGATGCCGTGCATTCACCGGGCGCGGGCGGCGACCTCTGGGTCACGGGGTTGATCGTCGCCGGTTTGGGCACAATCCTCGGCGCGGTCAACATGATCACCACGGTGGTCTGCATGCGGGCCCCCGGCATGACGATGTTCCGGATGCCGATCTTCACCTGGAACATCTTGGTGACGTCGATCCTGGTGCTCATGGCGTTCCCGATTCTGACCGCGGCCCTGTTCGGGCTGGCCGCCGACCGCCACCTGGGTGCCCACATCTATGACTCGGCCAACGGCGGAGCCCTGTTGTGGCAGCACTTGTTCTGGTTCTTCGGCCACCCTGAGGTCTACATTGTGGCGCTGCCGTTCTTCGGGATTGTCACCGAGGTCATTCCGGTGTTTGCCCGCAAACCGATCTTCGGCTACACGACGCTGGTTTATGCAACGTTGTCGATTGCGGCGCTGTCGGTGGCGGTGTGGGCGCACCACATGTTCGCGACCGGAGCGGTGCTGCTGCCCTTCTTTTCGTTCATGACCTACCTGATCGCTGTGCCGACCGGCATCAAATTCTTCAACTGGATCGGCACGATGTGGAAGGGCCAGTTGACTTTCGAGACGCCCATGCTGTTCGCGGTCGGCTTCATGCTCACCTTCTTGCTGGGTGGCTTGACGGGCGTGCTGCTGGCCAGCCCGCCGCTCGACTTCCACGTCACCGACACCTACTTCGTGGTGGCGCACTTCCACTACGTGCTGTTCGGGACGATCGTGTTCTCCACGTTCGCGGGCGTGTACTTCTGGTTCCCGAAGATGACCGGCCGGCTGCTCGACGAGCGGCTGGGCAAGCTGCACTTCTGGCTGACCTTCATCGGTTTCCACACGACGTTTCTGATCCAGCACTGGCTGGGCGATATGGGCATGCCGCGCCGCTACGCCGACTACCTGCCCAGCGACGGCTTCCAGCCGTACAACATCGTCTCGACGGTCGGGGCGTTCATTCTCGGCGCGTCGATGCTTCCATTCGTGTGGAACGTCTTCAAGAGCTGGCGCTACGGCGAGCCGGTCACCGTCGACGACCCGTGGGGGTACGGCAACTCGCTGGAGTGGGCGACCAGTTGCCCGCCGCCGCGTCACAACTTCACCGAGCTGCCCCGTATCCGCTCCGAGCGTCCCGCATTCGAACTGCACTACCCCCACATGGTGGAACGGCTGCGCGCCGAGGCGCATATCGGTCGCCACCCCACAGCCGGTGAGTCGTCAGAAGGTTTCGGCCCGCGGACGGAGCCGGATCGCGAACGCGCTTGATGGACGGGCACCGCGGCCGCCAAAGGTGAATAAACCGCCGAAGGTGTCGGTGTTGATCACCGTCACCGGTGTCGATAAGCCAGGTGTGACATCCGCGCTTTTCGAGGTGCTCTCCGGCCATAAGGTTGAGCTGCTCAACGTCGAGCAGGTGGTGATCCGCGGGCGGCTCACCCTCGGTGTGCTGGTGTCGGCGGCGTTGGACGTAGCCGCGGGCAAAACGCTGCGCGGCGAAGTCGAGGCGGCCATCCACGCGCTCGGCCTCGACGTCGCGATCGAACGCAGCGACGACCTGCCGATTATCCGGGAACCCTCAACCCACACCATCGTGGTGCTGGGCCGACCGATCACCGCCGAGGCGTTCGGGGCGGTGGCCCGCGAGGCGGCCGCGCTCGGCGTCAACATCGACGTTATCCGCGGCGTCTCCGACTATCCGGTCACCGGGCTGGAGCTGAGGGTTTCGGTCCCACCGGGTGTCGGTTCCCAGCTGCAGGCCGCCCTGACGCGGGTGGCCGCCGACCAGAGCGTCGACGTGGCGGTCGAGGACTACAGCCTGTCCCGGCGTGCCAAACGGCTCATCGTGTTCGACGTCGACTCCACGCTGATCCAAGGCGAGGTCATCGAGATGCTGGCGGCCCGGGTGGGAGCCCAAGATGCGGTCGCCGCGATCACCGAAGCTGCCATGCGCGGCGAGCTCGACTTCGCCGCGTCGCTGGAGCAACGGGTGGCCACCCTGGCCGGCCTACATGTCGAGGTGCTCGAAGACGTCGCCAACCA
>JAFAQO010000463.1 GCA_019246375.1 Mycobacterium sp.
GAGCGGGAAAAGATTCGCGAGTACGCGACGGCCGTCCAAAACAACGACGCCATGTTCTTTGACGAATCGGCTGCCGCGGATCTCGGCTATAAAGGCTTGCCCGCACCCCTGACGTTCATTTCAATATTCGGCTACAAAGCTCAATCGGCGTTCTTCGCCAGCGCCGATATCGCGATCCAAGAAGCTCAAATCGTCCAGGTGGATCAGGTGTTGAAGTACCTGAAGCCGATTCAGTCCGGTGACAAGCTCTACTGCGATGTGTACGTGGATTCGGTGCGCAGGGCGCATGGCACCGACATCATCGTCACCAAAAACGTCGTGAGCAATGAGGCGGGCGAAATAGTGCAGGAGACCTACACGACCTTGGCCGGTCGTGCGAGTGAGGACGGAGAAGAGGGATTTTCTGATGGCGTTGCGTGAGTTCAGTTCGGTGCAGGTAGGCGACCAGCTTCCGGAGAAGGTCTACCCACTGACCCGAGCCGATCTGGTCGCCTATGCCGGAGTGTCGGGCGACCTCAACCCGATCCACTGGGACGACGACACCGCCAAGCTTGTCGGCCTGGACACTGCCATCGCGCACGGCATGCTGACCATGGGCCTGGGCGGCGGGTACGTCACCTCGTGGATCGGCGACCCGGGTGCCGTGACGGAGTACAACGTGCGTTTCACCGCAGTCGTGCCGGTGCCCAACGACGGCAAGGGCGCCGAACTCGTGTTCAGCGGCCGGGTGAAGTCGCTCGATCCGGACAGTAAATCGGTCACGATCGCGATCTCGGCGACCACCGGGGGAAAGAAGATCTTCGGCCGGGCGATCGCGACCGCAAAGCTGGCGTAATCATGGCGCTCAAAACCGACATCCGCGGGATGGTATGGCGGTACCCGGACTACTTCATCGTGGGCCGCGAGCAAATCCGCAGTTTCGCTAGCGCGATCAAGTGCGAGGACCCAGCCTGCTTCGACGAGGGCGCGGCCGCCGAACTCGGCTACGACAACATCGTTGCGCCGCTGACTTTCGCGTCGATCTTGGCGAAACTGGTCCAGACGGATTTCTTTCGGAATGTCGACGTTGGCATGGAGACCATGCAAATCGTCCAGGTCGACCAGAAGTTCGTGTTCTACAAGCCGATCTGTGCCGGCGACAAGCTGTGGGCCCGGATGCACGTGCATTCCGTGGACGAGCGGTTCGGCGCCGACATTGTCGTCACCCGGAATATCTGCACCAACGACGATGGTGAGCTCGTGCTGGAGGCCTACACTACGCTGATGGGCCAGCAGGGCGAAAAATCCACCCAGATTAAATGGGACAAGGAGTCCGGGCAGGTCATCAGAACCGCGTGATTAGTCACTGACTCATGCACCGATGTACACTCGGGCCTCGGGGTTTTCCCATTTCAGCGCGCTCGCCGTCGGTTAGCCATTACCGAGCGGGGAGCGCGCAAGTTATGCGCGCCGACGACGATGCAGAGCGAAGCGATGCGGAGGAGTGGCGCTCATGTGAGGCCCCGCAGCGCAGGTTGGCCCCGCCAACCACCGAAGGGGCGTAGCTCAACTGGCAGAGCAGCGGTCTCCAAAACCGCAGGTTGCAGGTTCAAGTCCTGTCGCCCCTGCTGGAGGGGAATACGTGCAATGGTGGACACTGGACAGTGCCACTAGAGAAAAGGAGCATGCGGTGAGCGACGAGCGCGTCAGTGCCGACGCCGCAGGCGACGGCAACGACACTGAGAGCAGCGTCGAGCGCGGCGGCCGGACGGCTGTGGTGACACGGCCGCAGCGGCCTACCGGCAAGCGGTCGCGACACCGTGCCGAGGAGGACACCGACGGTGGCACGGCTTCTTCGGTGGCAGTCGACGTCGCCGAAATCGGTGCGGACACCAAGACCAAGCCAGCCAAAAAGACCAAGAAGGCAGCACGGCCGAACCCCTTCGCGTTCGTCTACAACTACCTGAGGCAGGTCGTCGCCGAACTGCGGAAGGTGATTTGGCCCAACCGCAAGCAGATGATGACCTACACCTCGGTGGTGCTGGTCTTTCTCGCGTTTATGGTGACGTTGATCGGGCTGGCGGACCTGGGCCTGGCCAAATTGGTGATGCTGGTATTCGGCTCAGGTTCGTGAGTTATAGGAAGGACTGAGGACCCGTGACAACCTTCGACGGCGATTTGCCCGTGGGTGAAACGGTCGACGTAGGCGAGACCAGCCCCGACGTGGTGGCTGACCCTGGCCCGGAAACAGCCGACACCGGCGCTGAAACCGCCGACGCCGGTCCAGAACCGGCCGAAGAGCTCGATCCGGCAGCTGCCCTCAAGGCAGAGCTGCGCAGCAAGCCGGGCGACTGGTATGTCATCCACTCCTACGCGGGATACGAGAACAAGGTGAAAGCCAACCTCGAAACCCGCGTGCAGAACCTCGACGTCGGTGACTACATCTTCCAGGTGGAGGTGCCCACCGAAGAGGTCACCGAAATCAAGAATGGCCAGCGTAAGCAGGTCAACCGCAAGGTATTGCCGGGCTACATCCTGGTACGCATGGATTTGACCGACGATTCCTGGTCCGCGGTGCGCAACACCCCGGGCGTCACCGGGTTCGTCGGCGCAACGTCGCGCCCGTCGGCGCTCTCGCTCGACGACGTAGTGAAATTCCTGCTGCCGCAGGGCGCGACCAAGAAGCCCGCGAAAGGTGCCGCCAGCACTGCCGCAGCGGCCAGCGAGGGCGGACTGGAACGTCCCGTCGTCGAGGTCGACTACGAGGTCGGCGAGTCGGTCACGGTCATGGACGGACCGTTCGCCACGCTGCCGGCCACGATCAGCGAGGTCAACGGCGAACAGCAGAAGCTCAAGGTGCTGGTGTCCATCTTCGGCCGCGAAACACCTGTTGAACTGACCTTCAACCAGGTCTCCAAGATCTAGACGCCCGGCGACGACGCGGATCGGGAAACGGTCCGAGGAGAAGCCGGGCAATATCAGAAAGGACGTCATGCCCCCGAGGAAGAAAAAGGTCGTCGGGCTGATCAAGTTGCAGATTCAGGCCGGGCAGGCCAATCCTGCGCCGCCGGTTGGTCCCGCACTCGGCCAGCACGGCGTCAACATCATGGAATTCTGCAAGGCCTACAACGCCGCGACGGAGAACCAGCGGGGCAACGTGATTCCGGTGGAGATCACGGTTTACGACGACCGCAGCTTCACTTTCGCACTGAAGACGCCGCCGGCGGCGCAGCTACTGCTCAAAGCCGCTAATGTGCCGAAGGGCTCTGCCGAG
>JAFAQO010000101.1 GCA_019246375.1 Mycobacterium sp.
TCGGGCCCACATCGTCGCCGGAGACTTGGCCCACCCCGAGGTGACCGCCGAGCTGGCCGGCCAGGCCGTCGAAGCGTTCGGGCGGCTGGATATCGTCGTCAACAATGTCGGCGGCACCATGCCCAACGCGCTGTTAAGTACCTCGACGCAGGATCTCAAGGGCGCGTTCACTTTCAACGTCGCCACTGCCCACGCGCTGACCACCGCCGCGGCGCCGCTGATGCTCGAGCACTCCGGCGGCGGCAGCATCATCAACATCAGCTCGACCATGGGCCGACTGGCCGGCCGCGGTTTCGCCGCCTACGGCACTGCCAAAGCGGCACTGTCGCACTACACTCGGCTGGCCGCGTTGGACCTGTGCCCCCGCATCCGGGTCAACGCGATCGCGCCGGGGTCCATCGCCACTTCGGCGCTCGACATCGTGGCCTCCAACGACGAACTGCGCAAGCCGATGGAAAAGGCGACACCGCTGCGCCGGCTGGGTGAGCCGGTCGAGATTGCAGCCGCAGCAGTGTATTTGGCATCCCCGGCCGCGGCCTACCTGACTGGAAAGACTCTCGAGGTCGACGGCGGGATCACGTTTCCCAATCTTGAGTTGCCCATTCCGGATGTGTGAGGACACCCATGGCCATTCGCGTCGTGCAGATCGGCACCGGCAATGTCGGCACCCACGCATTGAAGGCGCTGATCACCAACCCGGAATTCGACCTCACCGGTGTGTGGGTGTCGTCGGAATCCAAAGCCGGGAAAGACGCCGGAGAGCTTGCCGGACTCCAGGATTCGACCGGTGTCATCGCAACCACCGATCTCGGCGCCGTCCTTGCCACCGGGCCGCATTGCGCGGTCTACACCGCGATGGCCGACAACCGGTTGGCCGAGGCGCTCGACGATTACCGGCGCATCCTTGCCGCCGGGGTCAACGTCGTCGGCAGCGGTCCGGTATTCCTGCAGTACCCGTGGCAAGTCATTCCACCGGAGTTGATTACTCCTCTGGAAGAGGCCGCGCGCCAAAGCGATTCGAGCCTGTACGTCAACGGCATCGATCCGGGCTTCGCCAACGACCTGCTGCCGCTGGCCTTGGCCGGCACGTGCCAGAGCATCGAGCAGGTGCGCTGCATGGAAATCGTGGACTACGCGACCTACGACAGCGCCGTCGTCATGTTCGACGTCATGGGCTTCGGTAAGCCGCTCGACGAAATCCCGATGCTGCTCCAGCCCGGCGTGCTGAGCATGGCGTGGGGGTCGGTGGTGCGGCAACTCGCTGCGGGGCTGGGCATTTCGCTCGACGAAGTCACCGAAAACTACACGCGCGAACCGGCGCCGGAGGACTTCGACATCGCCTCGGGTCATATCCCGAAAGGCAGCGCGGCGGCGTTGCGGTTCGAGGTGCGCGGAATGGTCGACGACCGGCCGGCGGTCGTCCTGGAACACGTCACCCGGCTGCGTGCCGACCTCTGCCCGGACTGGCCGCAGCCCGCCCAGCCCGGCGGCTCGTATCGCGTCGAGATCACCGGGGAGCCTTCGTATGCCGTCGACGTCTGTTTGAGCAGCCGCCGCGGCGACCATAATCACGCCGGACTGGTTGCCACCGCGATGCGGATCGTCAACGCGATCCCCGCGGTGGTCGCCGCGCCGCCCGGTCTTTGCACCACCCTGGATCTCCCTCTGGTCACCGGTCAGGGGCTTTACATGCCGGGCTGAGGCGCGGCGTCGTGTTTCGGCTAACCTAACTTTTCTATTCGCCTGAATGGAAAGACGGACGGTTCGTTGGCCCAGGACACGCTCACCCCGCTGAAGACGGGCTGGTATCTACTCGGGCCGGCGTTCGTCGCCGCAATCGCCTATGTCGACCCGGGCAATGTCGCTGCCAATGTCAGCGCCGGATCGCAATTCGGCTTCCAGCTGCTGTGGGTCGTCGTCGCGGCCAACGTGCTGGCCGGCCTGGTCCAGTACCTGTCGGCGAAACTGGGGCTCGTCACCGGACGCACGCTGCCCGAAGCAGTTGGCCGGCAGATGAGCCGGCCGGTCCGGCTGGCCTACTGGGCGCAGGCTGAGGTGGTGGCGATGGCCACCGATGTAGCCGAAGTGGTCGGCGGGGCGATCGCACTGAAAATCTTATTCAACCTGCCACTGCTGATCGGCGGGCTCACCACGGGCGTGATGTCGATGGCGCTGCTGGCTATCCATGACCGGCGCGGACAGCGCTGGTTCGAGTGGGTCATCACCGGGTTGCTGGTCGTCATCGCCGTCGGGTTCGCGGCCGGCTTCTTCGTCGCGACACCGCCACCGAGTGCCGTCCTCGGCGGGCTGGTGCCCCGCTTCCAGGGCACCGAAAGCGTGCTGCTGGCCGCGGCCATCCTGGGGGCCACCGTGATGCCGCACGCCGTCTATCTGCATTCGGGTCTGGCCCGCGACCGCCATGGGCATCCCGAGGCGGGACCACCACGGCGTCGGCTGCTCCGAGCCACCCGCTGGGACGTCGGACTGGCGATGATGGTCGCAGGAGCAGTGAATGCGGCGATGCTGTTGGTTGCCGCGCTCAACATTCACGGGCACGGCGACACCGGATCCATCGAGGGCGCCTACAGCGCTATCCGCGATACCGTGAGCCCGACGATCGCGGTGTTTTTCGCGGTCGGGTTGCTGGCATCGGGGTTGGCGTCCGCGTCGGTGGGTGCGTACGCCGGCGC
>JAFAQO010000506.1 GCA_019246375.1 Mycobacterium sp.
CGGCCAGACTGCCTCGACCAGCTTGTCCCGCAAGGGGTTCGGTTCGCCATCGGCAGGTGCCGGTGCCCATTGCTCCACCACCCCGCAGTGCGGGCCGTCGGCGCCCGATCGCTCGATGACGTCTTTGAGTTCGCGCAGGAAGTCCGACGGGCCCCGCGGCTTGATTCCAGTGGCACCCCAGTGATGGCCGGACAGCAGCAGGGTGTCTTCGGCGCGGGTGATGGCCACGTACAGCAGTCGGCGCTCCTCGTCGACGCGCCGCTGCTCAAGCTGGCGGCGGTGCGCGGATATCTTGTCGGAAAGCTGCTTTCGGTCGGTCACGTCCGAGGTGTCCAGGATTGGGACGCCGGGCGCACCGGCCGACGCGCGGTCACCGCGCAGCAGCGGCGGCAGGTCGGCGGCGTCGGTGAGCCAGGTGCGGGTCGACGCAGTGGACGGAAACACGCCCGTCGACAGGTGCGGCACCGCCACCACTTGCCATTCCAAGCCTTTCGCGGCATGCACGGTGAGTACCTGCACCCGACCCTGAGCGACGGCCAGCTGGGCGGGCGGCAAACCATTCTCCACCACGGCGGCGGTATCCAGGTAGGCGAGCAGACCGGCGACCGATGCCGGGGATAACCGCGTCGACGTGGCAGTCCGCTCGGCGTAAGCGCTGACCACGTCGGCAAACGCATCGAGGTGCTCGGTGCCCGTCCGACCGGCAGACGCCGGTCCCCCGCCCGCGGCTGATACTGCCCCCGCCGCCCGGACCTCGCAGTCGACACGCAGCATCCGGCGAACCTCGGCGACCAGCTCAGGCAGCGGATGGCCGAGGTGGCCGCGCAGTACGGTCAGCTCGTCGGACAGCGCAACGATGCGCCGATAGCCGGCGACCGAATACGCGCTCGCGGGTCCGGGGTCGGCGATGGCGTCGGCCAGGCATGCGGTGTCAGCTCCGGCCGAGGCCGCGATCTGCTCCGGCGAAAGCTCTTGCGGCGCAGTCTGGTCGCCGTCGAGCGCCAACGCGCGCCGCCACAACGCCGCGATATCGCGGCTGCCGAGGCGCCACCGCGGACCGGTGAGTACCCGCATCGCCGCCGCACCCGCCGCCGGGTCGGCGACCAACCGCAGCATCGCCACCACGTCGGCGACTTCCGGGATGGATAGCAGGCCGGCCAGGCCCACCACCTCAACCGGAACCCCACGTGCGCGTAATGCCTCGGCCATCGGTGCGGCGTCGGCATTGCGGCGGACCAGCACCGCGGCAGTGGGCGGTGCGGCCCCCTCGGCTTGGGAGCGCCGATAGTGGCGATGCAAATGGTCAGCGATCCACTCACGTTCGGCTTTCACGTCGGCGAGCAGAGCGCAGCGCACGGTACCGGGCGGGGCGTGTGGGCGCGGCCGCAGTGCCCGCACCGCGACGGACCGTCGCCGTGCCTCCGCCGAGACGGCGTTGGCCACCTCCAAGACTCGCGGCGGATTGCGCCAGCTGGTCGGCAGCTCGAGGATCGGCGCGGGGGTCCCGTCGGACCGCGGGAAGTCGGTGGCGAACCGGGGCAAGTTCGTCGCCGCCGCGCCCCGCCAGCCGTAGATCGACTGAATCGGGTCGCCGACGGCCGTCAATGCCAACTCGTCGTCGACTCCACCGCCGAACAATGCCGACAATACGATGCGCTGGGCGTGACCGGTGTCCTGATATTCGTCGAGCAGCACCACCCGATAGCTGCTGCGCAGCTGCGCGCCGACTTTCGGGCAGACTGACGCCAGCCGCGCCGCCGACGCCATCTGTAAGCCGAAATCCATCACTTTCTCAGCACACATCCGCTGGTGCAGCGCGTCGATCAGCGGCACCAGCTCGGCGCGTTCGCTCTGGGTGGTCAGCAGCCGCAGCAACCACTGGCTCGGGCCACGCTCACGCTGATAAGGCCCCGCCGGCAAGGTGTTCACTAGATGCGCTAGCTCTCGGTGCGTGTCCCGGAGCTGTCCGATGTCGACAAGGTGTTCAGCGAGCTGACCGGATAGCCGCAGCACTATCGAGGTGATGGCGGCCGGGTTCTTGTCGGTGTGCAATTCACCGCGGTATCGGCTGACCACGTCGAAGGCCAGCTGCCACAGCTCGGTCTCGCTCAGCAGCCGGCTATCAGGCTCGATGCCCAGCAGCAGGCCGTGATCGCGCAGCAGTTGGCCGGCGAAGGCGTGATAAGTGCCGACGGCCGGTGTTTGCGCGGGCTCCGCAGACGGGTCGGTTACCAGGCCGGCACCGGCCAACCGGGCCAGCCGGGAATGGACCCGCCGCAGCAGCTGCCCGGCGGCTTTACGGGTGAACGTCAAGCCCAGCACCTGGCCAGGCTGCGCGTAGCCATTGGCGATCAACCACACCACTCGCGCCGCCATCGTCTCGGTTTTGCCCGCACCGGCCCCCGCGATGACGACCAGTGGCCCGGGCGGAGCCGCGATGACCGCGGCCTGCTCGGCGGTCGGCGCCAAAATGCCTAAGGCACAGGCGAGTTCGGCCGGGCTATAGCGCGGACACGACAATGTCATGTTGGCTCCGGCCCGTGGGCGCCGGCATGCGCGGGGCAGCTCGGCCGGATCGGGCAGTGCGCACAACCATCATTGATGCGGGCGACGAACTGCGGTCCGGCTGTCGCGGCCGCCGCCCGCTGGACCGCCGCGCGCCACTCGTCGCGCGCCTGCGGCGTCAACGGATCCTGTTCGCGTTCGATTGCACCACCGCCAGCGGTCCTCCCCAGATAGACCAGACGGGCGCCGCCGGGCTCGTCGCCGTGCGGCAACAAACCCTCTGCCACCGCCAACTGATACATCGCCAACTGGGCGTGGCGCTGTGCGTCGTCCTTGCTGACCGGTGTCTTGCCCGTCTTGACGTCGACGATCGTCAGTCGGCCGGCCCCGTCACGTTCCACTCGGTCAGCCCGTCCCCGCAGGACCACTTTAGGGCTGCTCCCGC
>JAFAQO010000691.1 GCA_019246375.1 Mycobacterium sp.
GGCAAGTGCCAGAACTACAGGACGACATGAGCGCATCCCATTCCCAGACGGGATTGGGCAAACGGCACCCCAAGTAGAAAAACCATGGTTTTCGGGCTCTCGCTTGACCGTTAGGCTTCGGCACCATGTGCGACTGGACACTATCGACAGCGAGTTGCGGCTGCTGGCGGCCGTGCGCCGCGCAGTCCGCGCCGAAGGTGGCCCGATGCCGACCATCGCGGATGGATGAGTTGCTCGGCGACCAGCCAGTTCGTGAACCGCCGCAGCCCGCGCCAGCGTGTACGGATGGTGCCATCGGTCAAGCCGCGTTCATGCAGCGAGTCGAGCCACTTCAAGACGTTGGTACGGGTCAGGTTGGACAGGTCGGCCGTGTGGCCCTGCTGCTCGAGCCATGCACTGAAGTAGATGATGGATTGCCCGTACAGGACGAGAGTGCGGTCAGCCTTGCCTTCCACGCGCAGGGACCGGTTAAAGCTCCTGCGCAGCGATTCGAGCGACTCGGCCACCGGCCCAGGGGGTTATCAGGCGAGTAAGCGTTGTGCTGCGGAGACACAACTTCATTTCCGATGGTTTTTCCTAGTCAAATCGGTATCCCGGCTCGGCTGCACACGCTTCGGCTCGCCGGGCATCTTCGGGTAGTTCGGTGGATACGGTAGGTCGCCCAGCCCACGTTCTTCATCGGCTTCGACCATTTCCAGTAACGGCGCTATCGACTGATCGAGGGCATCGATCCGGGCCCACGGGTCGTCGCGCCGCTTGACCACATCGGGCACGGTCGCCATGGTGTAGTCGTCCGGGTCTGCGCCGGCCAGTTCCTCCCACGTCAGCGGAGTCGACACCGTCGCGATCGGCGTGCGTCGCACCGAATACGCCGACGCGAATGTCCGGTCGCGGGCGTTCTGGTTGAAGTCGATGAAGATGCGCTTGCCGCGCTCTTCTTTCCACCACGAGGTCGTCACCGCATCCGGCGCGCGCCGCTCCACCTCGCGGGCCAGCGCAATACCGGCCCGCCGCACCGCGATGAAATCCCAGTCGGTCGCTATCCGCACGAACACGTGGACGCCGCGGCCTCCGGACGTCTTCGGGTAGCCGATCAGACCGAGCTCGTCGAGCAGCGGACGCAACACGTCGACAGCTACCGCGCGGGCCTCCTCGAAGCCGGTGCCCGGCTGCGGATCAAAGTCGATGCGCAGCTCGTCGGGGTGTTCGGTGTCCGGACAACGCACCTGCCACGGATGCAGGGTGACCGTGCCCATCTGCGCGGCCCACACGATGGCGGCGGGATGGGTCACTCTGAGCGCGTCGGCGGTCCGCCCGGACGGGAATGTGATCCGGCAGGTTTCCAGATAGTCGGGGTGATGCTGCGGGATCCGCTTTTGGTAGATCTCCTCGCCGTCGATGCCATTGGGAAAGCGCTGCAGATGGGTGGGGCGATCGCGCAAGGACGCCAACATCGGACCACGGGCCACGGCGAGGTAGTACTCGACGAGCTTGCGTTTGGTGCCTTTCGATCCAAGTTTAGGGAAATACACCTTGTCCGGGTTGGTGAACCGGACTGCGATACCGTCGACGTCGAGTTCTTCTGCCTTAGCGGCCATCAGGACTCCAGCACGTCGTAAAGGTCGTAGTTCAACGGCACGTCGAGCTGGTCGAACGTGCAGCTTTTCGGGTCCCGGTCGGGCCGCCAGCGCATGAACCGCACTGTATGCCGAAAGCGTTGACCGTGTCCGGTGTTGCCTTCCATCTGGTCATAGGCCACCTCGGCGACCTTCTCCGGGCGAATCGGAATCCACCGTTTATCAGCTGCCGAGTTCCACCGGCTCGGCTCACCCTCGTAGACAACGTCGGCCCCTTTACGCAGCGGCTCGAGTTCGGCCAGCAGCTTCAACCGGTCTTTGGTTGTGAATGATGCCGCGCCGCCGACCATCTGCAGTTCGCCGTCGTCACGGTACAGACCCAGCAGCACGGACCCAACCCCTTCGCCGCTTTTGTGGATGCGGTAGCCGATAGCCACACAGTCGGCATCTCGTGCGTGCTTGACCTTGACCATCTCGCGCTTCCCCGGAACATATTGCCCCTCAAGGCGTTTGGCAATCACCCCATCCAACCCGGCACCCTCGAACGTGGTCAGCCAGTGGGTGGCCAACTCTGAGTCTTGGGTTGTGCCGGTGACGTGACACCAGTGCTGGTGATCGACCAACTCAGCCAGCGCTGCGCGACGCGTGCGAAACGGCGCGTCCAGCAACGATTTGGTGCCGGTGGCCAGCGCATCGAAGCCGATGAAGTGCGCGGGCGTTTGTGCGGCCAGCATCTTGATGCGGCTCGCTGCGGGGTGGATGCGCTGGCTCAACGACTCCCAATCCAATCGGATGCGGCCACCGATCTCGCGGGGGTCGACGACCTCGCCGTCCAGCACGCACCGCGGCGCCACTTCGCCGCGCATCGCCTGCAGGCGTTCTGGGCAGTAGCG
>JAFAQO010000698.1 GCA_019246375.1 Mycobacterium sp.
GGGAAACATGCCGGCCGGGGGGTCGATGCGCACGGCGCCCGACGAGAGCAACGTCACCGGATTGTCCGGTCGCCACTGCACCGTCGACGTGCGGGTCTGCCCGCCCGGGAACGTCACCGTGAACGTGGGCGCGTAGCCGTGGCCCTGTAGGTAAACCCGGTCGCCGCCGATCCGCAGCGGGTGGTTAACCTCCAGCCGGTAGGGCCGCCAGCTGTCGGTCGTTAGGTCGCGCCCGGCTTGATAGTCAATGTTGGCGGCGAACGAAGTGGCCTGCCCGGACGGGAGATAGTGGGCCTGAAAGTCGTTGACTCGGATGCAGATCGGGTGCAGCGAGGTGCCGTCGACGGTGTTGCCGGCGCGGAACGAATCGAACGCCGCCGGTGACGCTGAGCAGAACCCAGGGCCGCCGTCGGCGATGACGACCACGTTGCCCTCATAGCCGAACAGCTTGCCGACGGCGACCGCTACCAGCAAACCCAGCAGCGAAAAGTGGAAGGCCAGGTTCCCGAATTCGCGCAGGTAGCCTTTTTCGGCGGCCACCTCGACGCTGCGGTCATGGTGGCGGATGATTTTGCGCCAGCCGCGCAGTCGCCCGGCCAGCGTCGCTGCCAGCTGTTCGGGCTCACCGATGAGAGCGGCGGTCGCGTACTTGGGCAGCCGGGCCAGGTTTCGCGGGGCGGCCACCGGGGTGGCGCGCAAGCTGCGTGCATGCTCGATCATCCGCGGGGTGAGGCAGCCGACCAGTGATACGAACAGCAGCACGTAGACGGCAGTGAACCAGAAGCTGCCGAAAACGTTGAACGCCTGCAGCCGATCCAGCCAGGGCCCGATCACCGGATGTGCGGCCAGGTAGTCGTCGACCTTGCCGGCGTTGAGGTTTCGCTGCGGCAACAGCGCGCCGGGGATCGCGCCTAAGGCGAGCAGGAACAGCAGTACCAGCGCGGTGCCCATGGAGGTCAGCGCGCGCCAGGTGTTGCGGGACCAGGCCAGCAGGCGGCTCAAATCGGCAACCTCACGTCGGACACGAATGCGTCCCGCAGCCACGAGATGAAGTCGTTCCATACCCCAGTGACCAGCGCGATGCCAACCGCAGTCAGCAGCACGCCGCCGAAGATTTGGATGGCTCGGGTGTGGCGCCGCAGCCAGCCCAGGCCGGCCACGGCCGCCGCCGACCCGAAAGCCAGCAGCACGAACGGGACGCCGAGCCCCAGGCAGTAGGCGATCACCAGCACGATGCCGCGCGCCACGTTGGCGCCGCCGGTGGTCGATGCGACCGTGATCACTCCGGTCAGCGTGGGCCCCAGGCATGGTGTCCAGCCCAGCGCGAACACCGCACCCAGCAGCGGCGCCCCGGCGATGGTCGACAACCGCTGCGGCGCGAACCGGGCCTGCCGCTGCATGATCGGGATGAAGCCGACGAAGACCAAGCCCATGAGAATGGTCACCAGCCCGCCGATCCGCTGCAGCAGCAGTTGGTTGGTGATCAGGGTGGTGGTCATTCCCAGCACGGCGACCGTGCCGAGCACGAATACCGCGGTGAAGCCGGCAACGAACAGCGCTGCCGACCCGGCAACCCGCCACCGGGCGGCGGGCGGGGCTCTCAATGCACCGGGCGCCGGCTGCTCGTCGACACCCACGACCGCGGCCAGATACGACAGGTAGCCCGGCACCAGCGGCACCACACACGGCGACGCGAACGACACCAGGCCGGCCAGCAGGCACACCGTAAGCGCCAGCAGCAGCGGCCCAGTCGCGGCGATCGCCGAAAACCCAGTGAAGCCGGTCATTGCGGTCCAGGCGGGGCCGGGTTCGCGTGAGGTTCGGCGGCGATCCGCCGCACCACCGGCAACAGGTCCTGGGTGAGCAACTCGCGCAAGAACACCGCGGCGACCCGATGCTGGCGATCCAGCACCAGCGTGGACGGGATGATTGTCGTCGGGTACTTGCCGCCGAACGCAATCATGGTGCGCATCGCGGGGTCGTAGATCGACGGGTACGTCACGTGGCGGTCTTCGACGAAATCCTGCGCGGCTTGCCGGTTGTCGCGGGCGTCGATACCCAGGAAGCCCACCCCGCTCGCATGGGTAACGTCGTACACCTGCTGGAGCTGACTGACCTCGGCGCGGCACGGCCCGCACCACTGTCCCCATACGTTGATCACGACGACCTTGCCCGCGAAGTCGTCCAGCGACAGGGTGCGCGCCGGATCCGTCAGATCGGGCCCGGCCACCGGCCCCGGGCGGCCGCGGTGCTCGGCCGGGTCATAGAAGATGTCGGTCTTTCCGCCGGGAGCGACCAACTCGAACGTGCCGCCCTGCGCGACGGCATCCTTGCCGCCGCTGCACCCGGTGAGCAGGCAGGCCACGACCGCGCCCGCAATCACCAGCCAGCGCATGGTCAACAACCCGCCGGTTCGGAATACATCACGTCAATGAGGCGGTCGCCGTCGTAGACCAGCGAGGTCATCGACGCGATCGCGCATTGCCGCCGGCGCGGGTCATGCCAGAGCCGTTTGCGGGTCACATGCAACCGCAGCGTCCAGATTGGCAATTGGTGGCTGACGCACACCGCTTCGTGGCCGGCAGCGCGGGCCCGCGCCTTGTCCACCGCGGTCGTCATTCGGGCAGCGATGTGCTTGTAGGGCTCACCCCACGACGGCCTGAACGGGTTACGCAGCTGCCACCACACCCGCGGATCCCGCCAGGCGCCCTCGCCCGGGCCAAGACGCCGTCCCTCGAAGTAGTTGGTCGATTCGATCAGGTCCGGGTCGATGTCCACCGGCAGGTCGTGGCCGGCGGCGATGGGCGCCGCGGTCTCCTGGGCGCGTTCCAGCGGCGAGGAGATCACGGCGGCAATGTCGCGCTCGGCCAGCGCGTCGGCGATCGCCTGCGCCTGTTGCTTGCCCCTGTCGGACAGGTGGAAATCCGCCAGCCGCCCATACAGGACGCCGCCGGGGTTGTACACCTCGCCGTGGCGCACCAGATGCACTCGGGTTTGTTCGGCCATCAGGATTGGGGCTCCTTAGCGGCGGCGTCAGCAGCGGCGGGCAGCGCGTCGGCGATCCGGTCGAAGGCGGCGTCGTCGAGGGCGGCCGAGACGAACCACGCTTCGAAGGCGCTGCAAGGCGGATAAACGCCGGCGTTCAACAGGGCGTGGAAGAAAGCCGGGTAGCGCCAGGTTTGGCTGGCCCGCGCCGACGCGAAGTCGGTCACTGGCTGTTCGGTGAAGAACACGCTGAGCATGTTGCCTGCCCGTGGGATCTGATGCGGCACAGCGGCTTTGGTCAACGCTTCGGACAGCAGTCCGGCCAGCCGGTCGGCGTTGGTGTCCAGCGCGGCATAGACCGCGTCGTCGGCGTGGCGCAGCGTCGCCAGTCCGGCGGCCATCGCCACCGGGTTACCGGACAGTGTGCCGGCTTGATACACCGGCCCCAACGGCGCCAGCCGCTCCATCACTTCGGCGCGTCCGCCGAACGCCGCGGCCGGCAGCCCGCCGCTCATCACCTTGCCGAAGGTGAACAGGTCCGCGGGCACCGGATCGATTCCGTACCAACCACTTCGGCTGACGCGGAAGCCCGTCATCACCTCGTCGATGATCAGCAGCGCGCCGTGCTCGGCGGTGATCGCACGCAGCGCAGCGTTGTAACCGCGCGCGGGCGGGACGACACCCATATTGCCGGGACTGGCCTCGGTGATCACCGCGGCGATCTGGTCGCCGAACCGGGCAAACGTCTGCTGAACGGCGTCGAAATTGTTGTAAGGCAATACAATCGTATCGGCGGCCGTAGCCCCGGTCACTCCCGGTGACGACGGCAGGCCCAGCGTCGCGACCCCCGAGCCGGCGTCGGCGAGCAACGCGTCGACATGGCCGTGGTAGCAGCCGGCGAACTTGACGATCTTGGTGCGGCCGGTATAGCCGCGGGCCAGCCGGACCGCGCTCATGGTGGCCTCGGTGCCCGAGTTGACCAGTCGTATCCGCTCGACCGGCTCCACTCGGGAGATGATCTCGGCGGCCAGGTCCGTCTCGGCCGGCGTCGGCGCCCCGAACGACAATCCGGTGGTCGCCGCTTTGGCGACGGCGTCCACCACTGCCGGGTGCGCGTGGCCCAGGATCATCGGACCCCAGGAGCAGACCAGGTCGACGTAGCGGTTGCCGTCGGCGTCAGTGAGCCGGCAACCGTGGGCTTCGGTGATGAAGCGTGGCGTACCGCCAACCGCTTTGAACGCCCGCACC
>JAFAQO010000217.1 GCA_019246375.1 Mycobacterium sp.
TAAGTCCGGCTGCAGCCGCCACGCAGACCGGATGTCGCGGGCGGAAAGCTTGTTTTCGATTGCAGGCAGCCCCAATTTCCCGATCGCCGGCAACTCGGCTGCGACGACGTACGGTCCGGAGGTGGGCAGCCGCAGTAGGTCGGCGGCCTCCCAGAGGCTCTGCGTGTCGGTGATCCGCCGAGACAGCAGCGCTTCCACCAACGCCGACCGTTCTTCCTCCTGCTCCAGAATCCGGGCGGTCAGCTGTTGGCGGTAAGCGCTGGCCATCGCCTGAGTGAAGGTGTCCTGCGCAAGGAAGACCCGTGCGGTGGCATCCAGGATCGATTCGGTGGGTATTCCCGCGGCCCGGGCGGTGGCGAGGGTTTCCTCCCACATGAAGCGGAATCCGATCCGGTAGGCGGTCATCACCGCCGGTAGCGGTACACCGGCGAGCGCTCGCGCAGTTCCGGTGTGCTCGGCAGGCGAGACATCGACGTCCGCGTGGCCCGCGAGTGAGTACAAGACGAATGTCAGGTTTGCCACGCAACTTTCGGCTACTTGATCCTTCGTGACGACAATGCCGTCGCGGTACGCGTCGATATCCCGGCAGAGTCGATCGGCCAGCGTCTCTCCCAGTTTCTGGGCACGGGTCAGCATGAGCTTGCCGAGCTCAACGATGTGCGGATCGGGTGCGGCGCCACGCCGGACTCGGACGGGGTGTGTTCCCGTGTTCATACCCCGAAACCTTAAGCCTGCGCACCGGCGGATATGCGCGGTCACACCGAACCGGCCTTCGTGTTGTTTGCCAAGACATTGTGCTGCGTAGCTGCCGGAATGACACTGGAGGCATCAACCACTGACACATCCACCGAGGCACCCATGACCGCTCTGAGCGCCAATCTTGTCGCATCAAAAGGACGCCACCCTGATCGCATTGCGCTGCGCTGTGACGATCTGCAGCTCACCTTCGCCGAGTTCGACGCCGCGGCCGCCCGGGTTGCGACGCTGCTGGAACAGGCCGGAATCGAGCCGGGCGATCGCGTGGGCGTGATGTTGCCCAATTTGCCAGCGTTCGCCATCGCCTTCTACGGAATCATGTACCGCGGCGCCGTGGCGGTCCCGATGAATCCACTGCTCAAGGCCCGTGAGGTGTCGTACTACCTGTCGAATAGCGGCGCCAAGGCGTTGTTCGCGACTCCCGCCTTCGCCCAGGAGGGCACCGCCGGCGCCGCCGAGGTGGGGGCGCAGTGCTGGGTCGTCGATGACGCCGGCCTGATGAAGCTGATCGCCGACCTGCCCGGGCAAAAGTCCCCGGTGGAACGCGGCGGCGACGACGTCGCGGTCATCCTGCACACCTCCGGCACTACCGGAAAACCCAAGGGCGCCATGCTCACCCACGGCAATCTGGGCCGCAACGCCGAGGTCAGCGTCCGCACCCTCGTCGAGACCGGCCCCGACGACGTGGTGATGGGCTGCCTGCCGCTCTTCCACGTGTTCGGCCTGACCTGCGGGCTCAACGGTTCGGTCCTCGCGGGCGCGATGTTGACGCTCATCCCGAGATTCGACCCGCGCAAGGCTCTTCAGGTGATCGAGCGTGACGCGGTCACGGTGTTCGAGGGGGTGCCGACGATGTATTCGGCACTGCTCAGCGTGGCGGACGAGGCCGCAGCCGAGGCGACGCGCACGTTGCGGGTCTGCGTTTCAGGTGGGGCGGCGATGCCGGTCCAGGTTCTCACCGACTTCGAAAAGACTTTTGGCTGTACCGTTCTCGAGGGTTACGGGTTATCCGAGAGCTCTCCGGCGGCCGCATTCAATCATCCGAACCGGCCCCGCAAGGCCGGCTCGATCGGCACCCCGATCGAGGGTGTTGAGATGCGGGTGGTCGATCTGGACGGAGTCGAGGTTCCGCAGGGGGAGACGGGCGAAATCCAGATCCGGGGCCACAACGTGATGAAGGGTTACTGGAACCTTCCCGAAGCAACTAAGGAAACGATCAGCTCCGACGGCTGGCTGGCCACCGGCGACGTGGGTCGCGTCGACGAGGACGGCTACTTCTACATCGTCGACCGCACCAAGGACATGATCATTCGCGGCGGCTACAACGTCTACCCGCGCGAGATCGAGGAGGTGCTCTACGAGCATCCGGCGGTGGCCGAAGCCGCGGTCATCGGCATGCCCCACGACTCCCTCGGCGAGGAAGTCGGCGCCGCCGTCGCTCTCAAGAAAGACGCGACCGCAGACCCCGACGAGCTGCGCGAGTACGTCAAAACCCGAGTCGCCGCCTACAAGTATCCCCGCTACGTCTGGCTGGTCGACGCCCTCCCCAAGGGGCCCACAGGCAAGGTACTGAAACGCGAAATCACCATTCCGACAACGGAAGGCACGCGCTAACCATGGCAACTCCCACGACCAAACCCGACGAGCTGGCCGCACCGCTCGACCTGCTGCTCACCAGCGCCACCAGGCCGTTCGTCCGCCGGATGATGCCGAATGCCGCCTGGGCCCGCTTCGCGGCGAACCTCGCCAAACAACCCGGCGCGGTGGCCGGACGTACCGGCACGCTCACACGTGAACTTGGCAGCATCGCCGCGGGTAAGTCGCATCGTGCACCAGCCAGGGCCGACAAGCGGTTCAGCGACCCTGCATGGCAACATAATCCGCTGCTGCACCGCATCATGCAGGCCTATCTGGCAGGTGCGGAGGGCGCCGAAGGGCTGCTTGCCGACGCTCATCTGGATTGGCGCGACAACGAGAGGATGCAGTTCGTCGTCGACAACGTTGTGGAAGGTCTCGCGCCGACCAACAATCCGCTGATCAGCCCGCTCGGGTGGAAGGCTCTGATCGACACCGGTGGCCTGAGTGCCGTCCGCGGCGCGCGAGCCTTGGCTCGTGACATGCTCTCGAAGCCCCGCGTACCGGCGATGGTGGAACCCGACGCTTTCGCCGTGGGCGAAACCGTGGCCGTCACCAAGGGCGCGGTAGTGCTGCAAACCTCGGTGTTCGAACTGATCCAGTACACCCCGCAGACGACGAAAGTCCGCAGCATTCCCTTGATTATGGTGCCTCCGGTGATCAACAAGTTCTATATCATGGACATCGCACCAGGGCGCAGCATGATCGAGTATTTCGTGCAGCAGGGCCAGCAGGTATTCACTATTTCGTGGCGCAATCCGCAAGCCCGCCACCGCG
>JAFAQO010000221.1 GCA_019246375.1 Mycobacterium sp.
GCGCAGCTGTAGGTCATCGTCGGGTCCAGCCAGAGCCGGAAGAAATCGTTGGACAGGTCATAGTGTGACCGGATGTGGTCGACATTCGGCTTCAAGCCGGTATTGGCTGACTGCTTAAACCCCTGCGTCATAGCCGCTGACCTTATCTGGTCAGTTCGGTTCGATCAATTATCCGCGCGGGTGGCGTCGGCATTGAAAATGCATGGTCATCACCTGTTTAGATCGCGTGTAACATGGCGCCGATTGCCAGACCCACAACCAGTAACGCACCGGCCTGCCGGACGTGCACCCACGCCAGCGCGGCGTACCACAGCGGCCACACCGGAAATCGCGGCGGCGGCTCGTCGGGCGGCGGGCGGCGGAAATACGGCCAGACCTTCGCGAGCCGGGGCAGCGCGGCCACGACCAGCAACGCTGGCCAGGGCATCGCCCTCACCGCCACCGCCGCGGCGACCAGCAGGTAGAAACCGACCATCATCGCCAGGGTCACTGCGCGGCCGCGGGGCGCGCCGAAGATCACCGGCAGCGTCCTGATGCCGAGCGGCGCATCGTAGGGAATTTTGTCGATGTGCTTGCCCATCAGCACCGTCGTGCAGAGCAGCCCGTAGGGGAGCGACGCTAAAACGACATCCCAGCCAACTGTGCCGACCGCGGAATAGTAGGTTCCGCACACCATCAATGGACCCCACACGACGAACACGTCGGGTTCGCCGAGGCCGCGCTTCTTCAGCCGCAGGGGTGGCGCCGTATAAGCGACGCTCAGCACGAATCCGGTGAGCGCGAAGGCCACCACGGGCCAGCCGCGAGCCCACGTCAGCACCACCAAAATGGCCAGGTCGGCAAGATTGACCCCGACAATGGCCAGAATCAGCGTCTGGCGGCTGACCAGCCCGGACAACACCGGGTGCGGGGCATAAAGGGCACGCGGGTAGCTGGCGCTGTCCGTGCCGACTTGCGTGTCGTATAGATCATTCATCAAGTTGTTGGCGGTGTGCGCGAGCGTGATGCCCACAATGGCCAGCACCAGCCAGCGCCAATCCAGGCCAGGCTTTCCCACCGCGAGCAGTGCGGCGATTAGACCGGCGAACAGCGTCATCGGCAGGACCGCCGCGCGTATGACGACAATCCAACGCGTGACGGCGTCGATCCGTCCGTCAGGTGGCGGATTCGTGGTGCGCAGGGCGTACACCCACGACCTCAGCCGTGAGCGGGCTATCGCCTCAGGCATCCCTCAAGGGTAGGACGGGGGCGTGTGCCGGCGACCCGGACTCGTCAAGCGAGTTCTCGCGGCGGCACGATCGGCGACGGGTGCGGCTGCGCGTTGAATTTCTCCAGCGAGCCGCCGGCTTCGACGATCCCGCACACGGCGCTCCAGCTCAGCATGGTGAGGTAGTCGATCAGCTCGTCGGTGCTCATCCGAGGATCAGACATCCAGGAGTGCGTGGCCAGCTGCACACCACCGACAATCATGTAGGCCCACGGTTCGACGCCGCCGGTGTCCATCCCGACTTCCTGCATGCGGCGGCGTAGCATCACCGACAGCATCCGGGCGATGATTCGCTCGGAGTCGGCGATGACTTTGCTCTTGCTTGGCGAACTGTTGGCCATCACGAACCGATATGGCTCCGGTTCGGCGGCAACGGTTTCGACGTACACCCGGATGATTTCGCGGGTCAGCTCGAAGCCGTCCATGTTGGACGACAGTGCGGCGGCCATGTTGGGGATCAGCGTGGTCTGGGCGAAGCGCATCATCACGGCGCTGGTCAGATCGTTCTTGTCGACGAAATAGCGGTAGAGCACCGTCTTGGAGACGCCGATCTCGGCGGCGATCTCATCCATGCTCAGGAAGCGGCCGTGCCGGCGAATTGCCTCGATAGTGCCGTCGATCAGCTCGTTGCGGCGCTCCACCTTGTGTCGGTGCCAGCGCCTCTTCCGCCCATCAGTCTTCACGGTTGCAACCGCGACATGCTCTGCCACTATCGCCGATTCCCATTCCTTCGGTGACCCCGATAGTACGGCCTTGCTAGGTCCCGTTTCGCCCTTCGCCGGTGGCGCGGTTACAGTAACTTCGTTCTGATCGCCCGCTCCGCCCCGGGCCGTGGTGACTCGCCTCCGCGCCGTCCCCTTGCAAGCTGGGATGCCCCCGTGCGGCTGGGGGTACCCCCGGCTCGGGCCCGCATCGTCGTCGAGCTGGCTCACCGATAGCGGATGATGGTGTGGTGGCCCTTCAACTCAATCACCGGCGACCCGATCCGGCGAGCTTGCCGGCGCCTCAGCCGGGCATGACGCCGGTGCGGGCGCGCACCGCTGCTTCCTTCGCGCAGTCGTTTGTCGCGGCCGATCCCGAAGCCGACGCCGAGCGGCGCCGGGCCCTGCGGCGGATGAAGGTGGTGGCGCTGAGTTTTCTGCTCGGCGCCAGCGCGGTATTCCTGGGCTGCCGCTGGGCGCAGGCCGCCGGCATCGCCCCCGCGTGGGTTGGCTATGTCGCTGCGGCCGCGGAGGCCGGCATGGTTGGCGCGCTGGCGGACTGGTTTGCCGTCACCGCGTTGTTCAAGCATCCGCTCGGCATCCCTATCCCGCACACCGCGATCATCAAGCGCAAGAAGGATCAGCTCGGCGAGGGCCTGGGCACGTTCGTGCGGGAGAACTTCCTGGCCCCGCCCGTCGTGGAGACCAAGATCCGGGACGCCCAGGTGGCCGGCCGATTGGGCAAGTGGCTCTCGGAGGCGTCCCATGCTCAGCGGGTGGCCGCCGAGACGTCGACCGTGCTGCGGGTGCTGGTGGAACTGCTGCGCGACGAAGACGTCCAGCACGTCATCGACCGCATGATCGTGCGACGCATCGCCGAACCGCAATGGGGTCCGCCGGTCGGCCGGGTGCTGGCGACCCTGCTGTCGGAGAACCGGCAAGAAGCCCTGATCCAGCTACTTGCCGACCGGGCGTTCCAGTGGTCGCTGAACGCCGGCGAGATCATTCAACGGGTGGTCGAGTGCGACTCACCGAGCTGGTCGCCGCGATTCATCGACCATCTGGTCGGGGACCGCATTCACCGCGAGCTGATGGACTTCACCGACAAGGTGCGCCGCAACCCGGACCATGAACTGCGCCGGTCGGCGACCCGCTTCCTGTTCGAGTTCGCCGACGACTTGCAGCACGATCCGGCCACCATCGCTCGCGCCGAAGCGGTCAAGGAGCAGCTGTTGGCGCGCGACGAGATCACCAACGCCGCCGCAACAGCTTGGAGGACGCTGAAGCGGTTGGTGCTCGAGGGGGTCGACGACCCGTCCAGCGCGCTGCGCACCCGTATCGCCGATTCGGTGGTGCGCATCGGCGAATCGCTGCGCGACGACGCCGAGCTGCGGGACAAGGTGGACAACTGGATCGTGCGCGCCGCTCAGCATCTGGTGTCGCAGTACGGGGTGGAGATCACCGCCATCATCACCGATACAATCGAGCGCTGGGACGCCGAGGAGGCCAGCCGCCGCATCGAATTGCATGTCGGCCGCGACCTGCAATTCATCCGGATCAATGGCACAGTGGTGGGGGCGTTGGCCGGGCTGGCGATTTACGCGATCGCCCAGCTAATGTTTTGAGTTGTGCTAACAGCGCTTGCAAAAGCTAGCAGTAGGTCATACTGTGTTGCGAGCACCGACCAGCCGACTTACCGGGAGTCGCAATGCCGCAGGAGGAGAAGCTTGCCGCAGTAGTTTCCACCGCTGCGTCCGATATCGGAAGTTTCATTAGGTCGCAGCGCGAAGCGGCGCAGGTGTCGGTGCGGCAATTAGCGGAAAAGGCAGGTGTGAGCAACCCTTATCTCAGTCAGATTGAGCGCGGATTGCGGAAACCGTCTGCGGATGTGCTCAACCAGATCGCGAAAGCGCTGCGGGTTTCGGCAGAAGTCCTCTATGTGCAGGCCGGGATTCTCGAGCCCAGTGAGACCAGCGAGGTGCGGGACGCAATCGTCACCGACACGGCGATCACCGAGCGGCAGAAGCAGGTTCTGCTCGATATCTATACGTCGTTCGTCCAGCAAAATGAAGCTGCCCGTGCGGAGACGACGCCTGTCTGACGTCCGACCGGTGGTTTATTAACCGCCGAACAACCTATCCGATCCGTGAAACGATTTATGGACCGAACATGAAAGGAAACACTATGGCCGACAATCCGACCATTGACGACCTGAGGGCCCCCTTGCTCGCGGCGCTGGGTGCGGCCGACCTGGCCCTGGCCACCGTCAACGACCTGCTCGCTGAATTGCGCGATCGCGCGGGGGGGACCCGCAGCGACACGCGCAGCCGGGTCGAGGAGAGCCGGGCCCGCCTGACGAAGTTGCAGGAGGATCTGCCGGCGCAGCTGCGCGAGCTGCGCGTGCGATTTACCCCCGAGGAGCTGCGCTCAGCCGCCGAGGGCTATCTCGATGCGGCGACCAACCGGTACAACGAGCTGGTCGAGCGCGGCGAGGCTGCCCTCGAGCGGCTGCGCAGCCAGCAGGGCTTCGAGGACGTGTCGGCGCGTGCCCGCGAAGGCGTCGACCAAGCCGTCGAGTTGACTCAGGAAGCGCTAGGCTCCGTCTCCGAGCGGACCCGCGCTGTCGGTGAGCGTGCGGCCAAGCTGGTCGGCATCGACCTGCCCAAGAAGGCTCCGGCCAAGAAGTCAACGCAGAAGAAGGCGCCGGCCAAGAAGGCTGCCGCGAAGAAGACGCCGGTCAAGCAGGCTGCTGCCAAGAAGGCGCCGGCAAAGAAGGCTCCCGCCAAGAAGGTCACCCAGAAGTAGTCCGGTGCCGGGCCCGGTTGGGTACCCGGACCAGCCACATTCGACTCCGAGTTGCCCGGCGGGCAACTCGGAGTCGACGTTTAGGCCGCAGCCCGCCTACGCTTACGGCGTGAGCCTTGTGTTTACCGTCCTCTACGTCTTACAGGTCGCCGTCGCGGTGGTGACGCTGTACGCGCTCGTACACGCGGCGATGCAGCGACCTGACGCTTACACCGCGGCCGAAAAGCTCACCAAGCCGGCATGGCTGGGAATCTTGGGCGTGAGCCTTGCGCTGGTTTCAATCCTCAGCTTCATTTTCGGTGTACTGGGCGTAGTGATCGCTGCCTGCGCGGCGGGTATCTACCTGGTCGACGTGCGCCCCAAACTTCTTGAGATTCAAGGCAAGTCGCGCTAGCGGTATGCGAGCGCTGATCACCGTCCTGGCGACGGTGATCGTCTCGTTGCTGGCCGCCGCGTCCGCGTCGGCGGATCCGGGGACCGGAGTATCAACCGATCCGCCGTATTCACCGCCGTTTGTCGACCACACCGAATGGGTGCACTGGGACCAGGGGCTCAGCTTGCGGGTCTACCCGACGCTATCGGGACGCGCGGCGGCCAGAGAGTCGGGCAGCGACGCCGACGGGAACGAGGCCTGGACCGAGGTGCTTGCGCGCTCTCCCGACGCCGACACCGCCGGCATGCGCGCGCAGTTCCTTTGCCACTGGAAACTGGCCGAGGTCGCACAGCCGGGCAAGGTCAGCTGGAACCTTGAACCCTGGCGACCGGTCGTCGACGACACCACGATGATCAGCACCGGCTGCAATCCCGGCGGCGCCGAAGAGCCGTTTTGATGCCGGGTCCACTGACCCGCAGCCAAGTGGCGGCTCTGGTCGACCACACTCTGCTCAAACCCGAGGCGACCGCCGATGACGCGGCCGCCGTGGTTGCCGAAGCCGCCGAACTCGGGGTTTATGCGGTGTGCGTCTCGCCGTCAATGGTGCCGATTGCGGCGCAGGTAGCCACCGCCGACCTACGGATCGCGGCGGTGGCGGGTTTCCCATCGGGTAAGCACCTGCCCGCGGTCAAGGCGCACGAAGCGGCAGACGCCGTCGCGTCCGGCGCCAGCGAGATCGACATGGTCATCGACATCGGCGCCGCGCTCGCCGGTGACCTCGACGCCGTCCGGTCCGACGTCGCTGCCGTGCGCGCCGCGATACCCACGGCGGTGCTCAAGGTGATCGTGGAATCGGCGGTGTTGCTGTCCCTGGGCGGCGAGCACACCCTGGCGGGCGTGTGCCTCGCCGCCGAGGACGGCGGGGCGGACTTCGTTAAGACCTCGACGGGGTTTCATGCCGCCGGCGGGGCGTCGGTGCGCGCCGTCGCGCGGATGGCCGAGACGGTCGGCGGACGGCTCGGAGTGAAGGCCAGCGGCGGCATCCGCACCGCCGCCGACGCGCTCGTCATGCTCGACGCGGGCGCCACCCGGCTCGGGCTGTCCGGCACCCGCGCCGTGCTTGAGGGGCTAGGCTGAGCCCAATTGTCCGGCTCCCCCGCGGCCCGCATCGTCGCCGAGCCGAGAACTCAGAGCCCGCTGAAGCAGTCCTGACCGGTCTGCGGCTGTGACGAGGACGCCGGGATGGTGGCGTTGGTGGTCGAGAAGGTGGCCTCAACCCCGGTATCGGTGACCTTCACGCTGTCGGCGTGAATACCCAGCGGATAGTTCTTGGTCGCTTGCGAGGTGAGGTTGTCCAGGTTCTTTTGCACCGTATCGGTCGACAGCTTGGAGCCAAACGCGCTCAGGTTGACCACCTGCAGCGACAGGCCGTTGTCGACGATCAGCGGCTTGACCGTCGCGCTGTCCAGCAGGCCGTTGAGTTGGACAGTGCCGTCACTGGGTGACGTGGTGACTTTGCTGGTCACCAAACTGCCCAGCACCGGGATGGCGCCTTGGACCGACTGCTTGATGCCGTCGGACGACCAGGTGATGGTGCCGTTCAGCGACCCGATCGTGCCCTTAGAGTTGTTGCCGTTGTTCAACCGCACGTCCTGGATAGTGAGGTTGACCTTCATCCCCTTGGCACTGCGGACCTGGTTCCCCGCGGTCTCTACGTCGATCCTCTGGTAGTGGCTGGTGATGTACTGCCACAGAACCGGCGGCATCCCGGCGAACGACACCTTGGCGCTGTCTTGCACCTCGCACTCGACCGCATTGGCCACCTTGCTGTTGGCGAAGTGGCGGGCATACAGCTCCGCGCCGATCGGGCCGGCGAGCAGGAGCAACAGCGCGATGACGACGACCAGACCGACTGACGTGGGATTGCGGAAGAAGCGGCGTCGGCTTTGTCCCGGCCTGTCCTTCGGCGGCGGTGGCGGAGGAGTGGACAGCCGCGTCGTGGCCTGCTCGTACCTCGGCGGCGGCCCGGGCTGACGCGGCTGCGGGCCGGGCGGACGACCCGGCTGGTACGGCTGTGGATTCGGTGGCGGGCCGGACGGCCGGTTCGGTGGTGGCGGTGGTGGGTACCGGCGGCCGCCCTGAGGGAACTGGCGGGTCGGCGATTCCGATGGAGGTGGGCCGGGCCGGGGCTGTGGGGGGCCCGCCGGCCGGTTGGGGGGAGCCCATTCCGGCTGGTCGCCGCGTGAGGGCCCTTGTGGAGTCGTCACCACCGTGATTGTGCCTTACCACGCTGAAGGCAGTCGAAGCGGTCTACCGGCTCGCGGGTTTTCTTCTCGCTACAGGTGGCCGAAACAGGGGTCCGTCTGGTCGGCGGGAATCGAGGCGTTACGGGTCGAAAAATGGCCCGTCACACCGCTATCCGTCACTTGCACGCTGTCCGCGTGGATGCCCAGCGGAAATTGCTTGGTCAGCTTCCCAGTAAACGCGTCCAGAGTCGATTGCACGGTTTCCCTCGGCAGCGTAAATCCCATCCCGGTGAAACTGACGACTTGCAGCGACAGCCCGCCGTCCGCAACCTGCGGCTTCACCGCGATGTTGTCCAGTGCGCCCTTCAATTGGACGGTGCCGTCGCTGGGATTGGTGGTGACGCTGCTGGTGATGAACGCGCCCATCATCGGAACCGCGTCTTGCACGGTCTGTTTGATGCCATCGGACGTCCAGGTGAGGGTGGCGTCCAATGCGCCGATCGTGCCCTTAGAGTTGGCGTTGCCGTGCAAGTTCACGTCACGGATGTCGATGTCGGCCTTCATCCCCTTGGCGCTGCGGAGCTGGTTACCGGCGGTCTGGATGGAGATGTTGGTGTAGTCGCCGTTGATGTGCTGCCACAAAAACGGCGGCATCGCCCCAAAGGAGACGCTGGCGCTGTCTTTGGCCTCGCACTCCACTGCCGCGGCCACCTTGCCCTCGGCGACGTGCCGGGCGTACAGCTCGGCGCCGATCAGCGCCGCGACGACCAGGGACACCACGATGACGAAAACGAGCAAGATGGATACCGGGTCGCGAAGGAAACGACGTTTGGTTTTCACCGGTGGGTACGGCTCTCTGGGCGGCAGCTGCTCGGTGGGCGGTGCAGGCGCCTGGTCCTGCGGGTTCAGTGGATAGCCCGGCTGCTGTGACGGGTACGGCGCAGGCGGTGGTTGGTGCGCACTGGTGTCCGCAACATCGGCGGGACGCATCCGCCCGGTCGGTGACTCGGACGGCGCCTGGGGCGGTGCGGACGAAACTCCGTTGCCGGGGCGGGACCAGACGGTCGGGTCATCGCCGCGGGTGGGTCCGTGCGGATCAGTCACCTGCGCGATTCTGCCTTATCAAACCTCGGCGAACTTCGAGTGGTTCCGCAACACCGCGATCGTGTCGCGGGCCGAGCGGACTTTGTCCAGCTCGATGTCGGCGACCAGCAGCTGCGGCTTCGGACCCGCTGCCGCGACCACTTCCCCGAACGGTGAAACCACCAGACTGCCGCCCACCCCGGTCGGCGCGGTCGAGGACAGCGCGCCGCCGGGGTCGGCCTGCCCGGCCGCGGCGACATAGCTGGTCGAGTCCAGCGCCCGGGCCCGCGCCAGCAACGTCCACTGTTCGAGCTTGCCGCGGCCCGAGCCCCAAGAGGCGCTCACCGTGATCAGCTGGGCACCGCGGCGCGCCAATTCGGTGTAAAGCTCAGGGAAGCGGATGTCGTAGCAGGTGGTCAACCCCACTCCGACACCGTCGACCATGATCACCACCGGCTCGTGTCCCGGCGCGACCGTGCGCGACTCGGTGAAACCGAACGCGTCGTACATATGGATCTTGTGGTAGTGGGTATCGAGCCGATCGGGCGTAGCGGGGCCCACGGCGAGCAGCGTGTTGGTGACCCGCCCGTCGTCGGCCGGGGTGAACATTCCGGCGATCACGGTGATGCCGACCTCAGTCGCGATCCGGCGGATCCCATCTGCCCACGGCCCGTCGATCGGCTCAGCGATCGGTGCAAGCGGGACACCGAACCGGCACATGGTGGCTTCCGGGAATACCACCAGCTGCGCGCCGGCTTCGGCAGCCCGACCGCTGTACTCGCGCACTAGCTGCAAGTTCGCCGCCGGATCGGTGCCGCTGAGGATCTGCGCCAACGCAATCCGCATGAGCGACAGCCTAGGGCGTGCGCGGCCGCTCCGGCGTGACGCTCGGCGCGCTCAGGAGTTCTCGACGATCCACATCGTGGTGAACCGCTGTTCGGCGATCA